>CADBCX010000001.1 GCA_902793245.1 uncultured Eubacteriales bacterium
GTGAAGGCCTTTGATGATCTTCCTGAAAATTTGACATATCCTTTTGTTACACCTGTGCTGTTTTTAGAGGCAAAACAGGCAATTGACAATTGATCTATGATACAAATTCCAATTGATACAGGCGAGAGGAGGCATCCCGCATGGTGTTCGGCATCGTGGGCCTGGGGCTGATCGGCGGCTCCCTGGCCCGGAGCATCAAATTCCATTCCCCGTATACGGTGTACGGCTGCGACCTGAAAGAAACGGCGATGCTGCAGGCCAAAATGGTCGGGGCCATCGACGGGGAACTGACGGAAGAAAACCTGAAAGACTGCGACGTGACGCTGGTGGCCCTGTATCCCGCCGACGCGGTGGACTGGACGCTGGCGCACCGGAACAGCTTCAAGCCCGGCTCGCTGGTGATCGACTGCTGCGGGGTGAAGCGGTTCGTGTGCGACAGGCTGTATCCCGCCTTCGAGGGGAACCCCGCGGTGTTCATGGGCGGGCATCCCATGGCGGGGCGCGAGCGCAGCGGCTTCACCTACGCCAAGGACGATTTATTCGAGAACGCCTCCATGATCCTGGCTCCCGCCCCCGGCACGGACATCGAAACCATTCGCCGGGCCAAGGAGATTTTTCTCTCCATCGGCTTTGCGAAAGTTCGCTTCACTACGCCCCAGGAGCACGACGAGATGATCGCCTTCACGTCGCAATTGGCTCACGTGGTGAGCAGCGCCTATGTCAAAACGCCCCTGGCCCCCAAGCATAAGGGCTTTTCCGCGGGCAGCTTCCGGGATATGACCCGCGTCGCCCGGCTCAACGAGGACATGTGGACGGAGCTGTTCTTGGAAAACGACGATCTGCTCCTGACCCAGACCGAGGCGCTCATTCACAATTTGCAGGAGTACGCCGATGCGCTGAAAGCCCGCGACGAAGAAAAACTCCGCTTCCTCCTCCGGGAAGGCCGGCAAATCAAGGAAGCGCTGGAAGAATGAAGCAAGGTAGCCAGGGGGGTTGAACATGGAACAAGTCAGAATCACGGCGTCCCACGATTATGACGTACTGATCGGGCCGGGGCTGCTGGCGCGGGCCGGGGCGGAAATCGCGAGGGTGGTCAAGCCCTGCAAGGCGGCAATCATCACCGACGACACCGTGCGCATCCTGTACGGTGAAGCGGTGGTGGATTCCCTTCGGGCGGCGGGGTTTGAACCGGAGATTTGGGCCTTCCCCCACGGGGAGCGGCAGAAAACCATGCCGACCCTCAGCGCGGCGCTGGAATGGCTGGGGAGCGTCGAGCTGTCCCGGTCTGATCTGGTGGTGGCCCTGGGCGGCGGCGTGCCGGGGGACTTGGCGGGCTTCGCCGCGGCGGTGTACAACCGGGGCACCCGGTTCGTGCAGATACCGACCACGCTGCTGGCCGCCGTGGATTCTTCCGTGGGCGGCAAGACGGCGGTGGATTTGGCGGCGGGCAAGAACATGGCCGGGGCTTTCCACCAGCCGGAAATCGTGCTGTGCGACACCGACGTGATCCGCGCCCTGCCCGCCGAGCTGAAACGCGACGGCCTGGCGGAAATGCTGAAATACGGCGTGCTGTGCGACCTGGCGCTGTTCGCTTCCCTCCGCACCAGCGCCTGGGAAAACCGGATGGAGCAGGTCATCGCCCGGTGCGTCGCCATCAAGCGGGACTACGTGGCGGGGGACGAACAGGACAACGGCCAGCGGCAATTCCTGAACCTGGGCCACACCTTCGGCCACGCGGTGGAGCTTTGCTCCGGCTTCACCCTCACCCACGGCCAGGGCGTGGGCGTGGGCATGGTGATGGCGGCGAAGGCGGCGGGTATCGACCCGGCCCCCATCGAGGACGCCTGCCTGGCCTGCGGCCTGCCCATCCGCGTGCCTTATTCCGCCGGGCAATTGGCCGCCGCCGCCCTCCACGACAAAAAGCGCCGGGGCGGGAACATCACCCTGGTGCTGCCGGAAGCCGTCGGGAAGTGTTATCTGAAAACCGTCCCCGTTGAAGAATTGCCCGTTTATTTCCAGAGAGCCACAGGAGAAACAGCATGAACATCACCGTTCTTCCGAGCCTGCTGCGCGGCGCTGTGGACGTGCCGCCCTCCAAGTCTCACGTTCACCGGCTGCTCATCGCCGCCGGTCTGTGCGGCGAAATGACAAGAATTTACTGCCCCGTCGTGAACGCCGATATCGACGCCACGGCCCGCTGCCTTTGGGCGTTGGAATCCACGGTGGTTCGGCGGTACGACTGGTTCAGCGTTTCCCGGGATTTCCCGCCGTCCTGGTTTGAAACCCACGCCGACCTGGACTGCGGCGAAAGCGGCTCCACCCTGCGGTTCCTCCTGCCCTTGTGTGCGTGCTTCCGGGGCGAAGTCCGGCTCACGGGCCGGGGCCGCCTGCCCAGCCGTCCCAACGGGCCGCTGCTGGAAGCGCTGCGGGAACACGGCGCGAAGATCGAAGGGGACTTCCTGCCCCTCACGGTGCGGGGCGGTTTGCAGCCGGGGGACTTCGCCCTGCCCGGCGACGTGAGCAGCCAGTATTTTTCCGGGCTGCTCTTCGCCCTGCCCCTGCTGGACGGGGACAGTACCCTGCGGTATACGTCGCCCCTGGAATCCATGCCCTATGTGAACTTGACCTTAACTGTCCTGTCGCAGTTTGGCATTCGCGTGGAGCCCCTGGCGGACGGCTGGCGGGTGCCGGGCAATCAGCAGTACCGTTCCCCCGGCACGGTCAGCGCGGAGGGGGATTGGAGCGCCGCCGCCTTCTGGCTGGGGGCCAACGCCCTGGGCAGCGATGTGACGCCGGAAGGGCTGAACCCTGCCTCCTGCCAGGGGGACAAGGCGGTGACGGCTTTATTGCCCCACATCGGCGGGGAGATCGATGTGACCGACACCCCCGACCTGATGCCTGTATTATCCGCTGTGGCTGCCGCGATACCGGGGAAAACCACCCGCATTACCGGCGCGGCCCGGCTGCGGCTGAAAGAATCCGATCGCCTCGCCGCCATGGCCCAGACCATTCGGGCCCTGGGCGGGGAAGCGGAAGAACTGCCCGACGGATTGGTCATTTATGGAAAAGAATTAAAAGGCGGCACGGTGGACGGCCAGAACGACCATCGGGTGGTGATGAGCGCCGCCATCGCCGCCACGGTCTGCCAGGGGCCTGTGACCATTTCAGACTTGGATGCGGTGGACAAAAGCTATCCCGGCTTCTGGAACGATTTTCAGCATTTGGGAGGGAAGTGCCATGCCTGATTTCAACATCGGGGAGCGGTTCAAAGTGACGCTGTTCGGCCAGTCTCACGGCCTGGCCATTGGCTGCGTGATCGAAGGCTTTCCGGCGGGCGTGACGCCGGACTGGGAGAAGATCACCGCGTTCATGGCCCGCCGCGCGCCGGGGCAGAACGCCTGGAGCACGCCCCGGAAGGAAGCCGACCGGCCCGAAATCCTCTCCGGCCTGAACGAAAACGGCCTGACCTGCGGCGCGCCCATCACCGCTGTCATCCGCAACAGCAACACCCATTCCAAGGACTACGAAGCGTTGAGGAGCACGCCTCGCCCAGGCCATGCGGATTACACAGCTTATTGTAAATACGGCGACGCCTGGGACGGGCGCGGCGGCGGGCAGTTTTCCGCCCGCTTGACCGCGCCGCTGTGCTTCGCGGGGGCGCTGGCAAAGCAGGTTATGGAAGAAAAAGGAATCGCCATTTCCGCGCATATCAGCCGCGTCGGAACGGTGGAGGACGAAAAGCCGGACGCCGTAAATCCGCGGTTTCCATTGTATGAAAGCGGCGCGTTCCCGGTGATCGACGCGGAAAAAGGCGAGGCCATGAAAGCGGAAATTGAAGCCGCCCGGCAGCGGGGCGACAGCGTGGACGGGGCGGTGGAATGCTTTATCGCCGGCCTGCCCGCGGGCCTGGGCGGGCCGTACTTCGGCGGGCTGGAAGGGAAGCTGGCTCAGGCGCTGTTCGGCATTCCCGCCGTGAAGGGCGTCCAGTTCGGGGATGTCCGGCATTTCGGCAGCGAAAACAACGACGCTTTTTGCGTGGAGAACGGCGCTGTCCGCACAGTTACCAACCACTGCGGCGGCATCCTCGGCGGCATTACCAACGGCATGCCGGTGTACTTCACCGTCAGCTTCAAGCCCACGCCCTCCATTTCCCTGCCCCAGCAGAGCGTGAACCTGCGAACCATGGCAGAAACGACGCTCGCCGTCCAGGGCCGCCACGATCCCTGCGTCGTCCCCCGGGCCGTGCCCGTGGTGGAAGCGGCAGCCGCCATCATATTCCTGGATATGATTTTACAAGGAGTGTAGAAACATGGATTTGCAGGAAATCAGGACGCAGCTGAACGGCATCGACGACCAGATATTGACGCTGTTCTGCCGTCGCATGGCGCTGGTCAAAGACGTGGCGGCGTACAAGACTGCGCACCATTTCCCCGTGCTGGACAGCGGGCGGGAGCAGGCGATTTTAGACCGGGTGTCCCAGGCGGCGGGGGAGGAGATGGGCGGCTATGCCCGGACCCTGTTTGAAACCCTCATGGCCCTGAGCCGGGACTACCAGGAAAAGCAGATGGACGGAAAAAACCATGATTGAATACGGCTTGATCGGTGAACGCCTGGGCCACAGCTATTCGCCGCAGATTCACCGGGCGTTCGGGGACTATGATTATCAATTGTACCCCATGCCCTTGCCGGACGTGGAAGCGCTGCTGAAAAGCAAGCAGTTCCGGGGCTTGAACGTGACCATTCCCTACAAGCAGGCGGTGCTGCCCTTCTGTGATGCGCTGTCCCCGGCGGTACAGCAAATCGGCAGCGCCAACACGCTGGTGGTACGGGATGGTAAAATTTACGCGGACAACACGGATTTACCCGGCATGCTGTTCATGCTGGACAAGGCCGGGATCAATCTGGCTGGGAAAAAGGCGGTCATTCTGGGCAGCGGCGGCACGTCCCTCACCGCACAGGGCGCGTGCCGGGTGCGGAACGCCCGGGAGACGGTGGTGGTGTCCCGGAAGGGGCCGACCACCTATGATGACTTGTACGAAAAGCACACCGACGCGGAGGTCATCATCAACGCAACGCCGGTGGGCATGTACCCCAATAACATGGTTTCGCCCATCGACCTAAAGCGCTTTTCCAGGCTGGAAGGCGTGGCGGATGTGATCTACAACCCCGCGAAAACGAAGCTGCTGCTGGACGCGGAGGCGGCGGGCATTCCCCGCATCGACGGGCTGTGGATGCTGGCGGCGCAAGGGTACTATGCCGCCAAGCTGTTCCTCAACCGTGAAATCCCAGAGGAAACCATTGTAAAAGCCTATCAGTCCGTGCGGCGGGACTGCCTGAACCTGGTGCTGGTCGGCATGCCGGGCTGCGGCAAGTCCACCCAGGGCAGGCGGGCGGCGGAAGCCTTGGGCCGGAAATTCGTGGATTTGGACGCGGTGATCGTGGAGCGCTTCGGGCCGATTCCCAAAATCTTTGAGGAAAAGGGCGAGGCGGGCTTCCGGGACATCGAAAGCGAAATCGTTAAAGAATTTGGAAAAGAGAGCGGCCTGGTCATTGCCACCGGCGGCGGGGCCATCCTGCGGCCTGAAAACGTTCGGGCCTTGCGGCAGAACGGTGTGCTTTGCTGGCTGCGGCGGCCTGTGGAGCAGCTGGCTACGGCGGGGCGGCCCCTGTCCACCGACGCGGAAAAGCTGCGGGCCATGGAGGAAACCCGGACGCCGCTGTACGCCGCCTGCGCGGATTACGCTGTCGACAGTCAGCCGGACAAGGCCATGACCGCAAAAGCAATCGTGGAGGGATTTTATGAAGCTGTTGGTGCTGAACGGGCCGAACCTGAACATGCTGGGGATTCGTGAAAAGCATCTGTACGGAACGGAAACCTATGAGGATTTGATCAAGTACATTCAGGAAAAAGCAAAGGAACTGAACGTGGAAGTAGAAATCTTCCAAAGTAACCACGAAGGCGCGCTGGTAGACAAGATTCAGGCGGCTTACGGAACCGTGGACGGCATCGTGATCAATCCCGCCGCCTACACCCACACCTCCGTCGCCATTCTGGACGCGCTGAAAGCGGTCAGCATTCCCGCCGCCGAGGTGCATCTCACCGACGTAACCAAACGCGAACCCTTCCGCCAAATCAGCTACGCGGGCATGGCCTGCCAGGCGCACTTCATCGGAATGGGCTTTGAAGGCTACGCCAAGGCGCTGACATGGCACGCAAACAGGAAAACGGAATCATACGAATAACGTCTATATCCTTATACCATTCTTCTTCTAAAATCTTAAGAATTTAGAAAAAGAGAAGTATTAGCTGCATGGATGTTATACCCTGGCTGGCCGTTGGCTGCCAGGGTTTTTACATAACAAAAACCCCGCCCTCATCGGGCGGGGAAAGGAACTGGAGAGGAATTAGTCCATCAGCATCAGCATCTGGCTCAGCTGGCTCTGGTGAAGCGAATCTTTGGTATTCAGCATTGCGTACTGATAGGGGGTATTCACCACACTGCAGCGGCTGCAGAAGTACAGCACCAGGTGAGTGTCGCCGGGGAACTTCTCATTCAGGTTGATGGGCTGGTTCCGGTTGATCTTGAGCTGCATCAATCCTTCGGGCTCGTAGGTGCTCAGTTCGCCGATCCGTCCGAGCACGGTGAAGAATTCCAGGGTGATCTGGATCTGGTTGGGATATTTCAGCGTGTAATCAACGGTGAGGAAACCATCCCGGATGGTCAGCGTAACCTGGCCCACGATAATCTTTTCGCTGACGATCAGATCATAGGTCTGGACGCCGTTCATGGAAGCATCGAAGGGAGTGAACATATACCATCTGTCGCTGCTGTAGGGATACAGGTTGCTTTCGCGCAGTTCCGGGCCGAAAGAGCACACGGTGGCGGTGCTCCAGCGTTCGGTATCAAGGTATTCGGTTTGAGACAGACCGCAGACGGTGCAATGGCGTTCTCTCTCCCCTTTTTCCCAGAAAGTGGGCTGCTTGATGATCTTCCAGTCGGTCCACTTATGGCCGGGGCAGGGAATGATTTCGTTTTCAACGTGAGAAGCGTTCCGCTGGCAAACGCGGGTGCGGCTTCCGGAGGATTCGCAGGTGGCGGGGGTGATCACCTGCCACTGGCCCCACAGATGGCCCAGCGCGGAGCCGTAAGGAGCGTTCTGCGTGGTGCCGCAGACGGTGCAGGTATGGGCCTGTTCACCGGGTTCGGTGCAGGTGGGCTCTCTTAATGTGGTCCAGGGGCCCCAGACGTGGTCGCCCACCGGAATGATCTGGGTGTCAATGATCTGGCCGCAGCGGGCGCAGTACTGTTCCCTTAAGCCAGTGTTGGTGCAGGTGGCGGCCACTTTTACGCGCCACTGCAGATCGTGGCTCAGCGCGGGAACGACTTCCTTCTGAGTATGGTGGACGCTGCGGGCGCACTGGCGGTGCCGCTGACCGGCCGTGGTGCAGGTGGCCATGCTGTCCATGACCCATTCGCCCCAGGCATGGTTGTTCAAGTCCGGGTCGCCCATGGTTTCTTCCTTCGTGCGGCCGCACACGGAACACTGATAGATCCTGACAGGGCCTTTGATACAAGTGGCGGGTTCATCTCTCAAATAAACCCAAGTGCACTCGTCAATGTGCGTTTCGGAAGCAAAGGCAGCTGCGGAGAGGCAAAGCAGCATAGCCAGCGTGGCCGCGAAGAGCGCAATTTTGGAAAATCTGACGGTCTTATTCATTTCCTCTTCCTCCTTGATATTTTACAGTGCGCCTTTTCCTGCGGCAGCCGCTGTAATCGTGCAGAAGAAACAATTCCCTTTCTTTTCCCCTGAAGCAGGACAATGCCTGGCCAGGTGTTTCCAAGGCTGAAAACCCGGATAACCTATACGGGCTGCTTGTTCCGGAAGGAAAAAACACTGTTCTTCTTCATCAAAGAATATACCATATCGTAAAGGAAAAATCAACTATTTTGAAAAAATATTTACAAGTATTTATCTTGTTTTTCTTTACGTTTTACATAAATATGAAAAAATCATTAAGATATTGTAACAATAAGATGAATTATTTTAACATAATTTCAGCAAAACCATCCGCGCCGACGCATACTCATGGATGAGGGAGGGGAAAGCATGCGAACAAAATGCGGATTGGCAAACGGAAAGAAAAATCGGCTTCACCGCCTGGTTCGCTGGGCGGTGATTGGCGCGCTTTTGCTTGCGCTGTTTTTGCTGCTGCTTGAAAGAAATCTGGAATCGGTGATCCTGGATATGGCATATGCCCGGGCGGAGGCCATGGCGGTGGAGTACATCCACGAAGCGGTGCGCGACGTGATGGAAGAATCCGTGACCTATGAGGACATGATGCATGTGCAGACAGATCAGAACGGCCGGATCACGATGCTGCAGGCAAACGCGGTACGGATGAACGAGCTGGCTACCGTGACCGCGCTGGAAGCCCAGTCCAAGCTGGAAAGCGCGGAAGCGCAGAGCATCGCGATTCCGTTGGGGGCGGCGCTGGGCGTGCCGTTCCTGTCGGCGCTGGGGCCGAGAATCCGGGTGCATATCGTGCCGGTCAGCGCGGTATCCGCGGCGTTTTCCACGGAATTTGAGTCCGCGGGCATCAACCAGACGCGCCATAAGATCTATCTTTCGCTGCGTACAACCGTCCGGCTGGTGATCCCCAGCGGGGCAAGGCAGGTGTCTCTGGGCAGCCAGGTGCTGATCGCGGAATCGATCATCGTGGGGGAAGTGCCCCAATCCTACGTGCAGGTTCCGGAGATGAGCGACGCGCTGAATTTTGCCATTCCATGAGGCGAAAACGGCGGCGGAAACGGTTCGCCGGGTTCAAAAAATAAAAAAACGATAAAAAATATGTAAAAAACCTTTTCTTTTGAATGAAAATAAGTCCTCCTTGCTTGACAGGTTGGCTTTCTTGCACTAAAATAACCTATATGATAATTGATTGCTCCAGGCGCCCCGGCGCGCTTTTCGGAAGGAGGGATAGGGCAATGAGCTTTGCCCGCAGCATGTTACGTCCCGCAGCAATTGTACTCCTGCTGCTGATCCTCGTTTTTTCGGTGAATGCCGCTGCTCTGGCGGCGGATTCCGATCCGCTGGATTTCACCATTCTCGTGTCTCCGGACCAGCTCAGCGCCCCGGGGGAAGTATCGGTGTCGCTGAATGTGTCGAACACCGGCGCTGAGGATATGATTTCGCCCGTGACCCTTTACGATCCCGACGGCAACGTGGTCGCCTCCTTTGGCGACGGCGGCTCCTACCTGCTCAAAAGCGGGGAAAACTGCACCTGGAACGGCAAATGGAACGTCACACAGAAGCAGCTGGATGCCGGCAGCCTGTCCTTTGAACTGCGCTACCACCTGACGGATGATACCGGTGCGTTGGCGGAAGTCAGGCGCCAGGCCAGCGTCGGGCTGAAATATCAGGGTGAACATGCGAACCTGTCCGTACAGCGTACGATCGCCCCGGAAGTTGTCCGCTCGGGCGAACAGGTGTCCGTGACCTACGAACTGACCAACAACGGCAACGTGAAGCTGAATGATATCCGCATTCAGGAAAACGTTTCCAAGACTGCCAAAACCGTCAAGACCCTCGCTCCCGGCGACAAAACCACCGTCACGTTCTCTTCCCGCATCGGCAACGGCGACCTGAAAAGCAGCGCCACGATCACTTACAAAGCAGCCGGTGAAAGCAAATCCCAGACCGTGAAGGTGGAGGAGACGGTGATTCCCGTCGCCAAGCCCGGGCTGAAATTCACGCTGTCCACCCCTTCCGAAGCGGTGAATGTGGGCGATAAGGCCACGCTGGTCATGACTTTTATCAATGAAGGCAATATCTCCTATTCCGATGTGACCGTCACCGATCCCAAGGCCGGCCTGTTGGCCAGCGGTATTTCCATTCCCGCCGGTGAAACCGTGACCGCCGAAAAGCAGTTCGTCCTCACCGAGAGCGTGATTTTTAAAGCCACTGCCAATCTGCCGAACAACGCCGGCGAAGCGAAAAAGCAAACATCCAACGAGCTGCGCATCGGTGTGTACGACCCGGAAAAGCAGCTGCTGCTGACGCTGAATCTGACGGCGGATCAGGACACGGTTTCCCATTTGCCGGCCGACGTGCGGTTCCACCTGATCGTGACGAACAACAGCAACATCAAGGCTGAAAAAATCGACATCACCCACGGCAAAACCGCGATCTACACCATCGCTTCCCTGGAACCCGGAGCCAGCGTCACCCTGGATCGGGACGCGCGCATTCCCAAGGCCGGCCAGTTCCGTTTTACCGCCACGCTGAAGGATACGCTGAACAACGAAGTCAAGTTTGAATCCAATACGATTCATATCGGTTATGCCGAGACCACGCCCGCGCCGACGACGGTGCCCGTGGTGACGGTGGCTCCCCCCGAATATGTGACCAGCGCGCCCGTTGACCCGCTTTTGACCCAGGGCCGCGATGTGCTGCGGTATGTAATCCTGGGCCTGATGGGTTTGTTTGGGGTCGCCCTTGTGCTGTTCGCCGTCAGCTCCCTGGTCCGGTTGAACCGGTATCGTAAATCCAAGGCGGCTTATGACCACCTCGATCTGGCTGAGCGCCGCGATTACACCGAGCCTGTTGACGACGACGTTTTCGACGACGACGTGGAGGACACCCGCGAGGAAGACGCTTCCGAAGAACAGGTGAAACCGGACAAAAAAGCCGGTTCCCCGGAAAACGCCACGCTTCTGCCCCATGAAAAGCTGCTGCGCTCCGCCGCTGACGACGACGCCGCAAAAGCTCCCACGCAAGAGGATATGCCGTCTGTAGATAACCAGGGCGGTTACCGCGTGTCCCGCGCCAATGCGCCTGCCGCGCCCCAGCATGAGGAACCGGACGACAGCCAGGACAAGGGGGATGACGCTTCTCCCCGCCATCGCCGTTCCTCCCGCCGGATGGATGAGGAATAAAGCTTAACAACACAACGCCCCGCCAGGATAAATTCCTGGCGGGGCGTTTTCTTGGTTTGGAAAGCTATTTCTTTTTTTCCACTTCGTGAATCATTTTCAGCACCGGCAGGGTGCCGTCGGCGGGAGGCGCTGATTTGAGGTTCTGCACCAATCGGTCCTTGTCCTTTTGCAGGGCAAGAATGGCCTCATACAGGGTATCGCCGTTTATGTTTTCCTGGGCCAGCACATGGCACATCCCGCGCTTGCGGAAGGATTCGGCGTTCAGGATCTGGTCGCCCCGGCTGGCTCCCTTGGGGTAAGGCACCAGCAGCATGGGCTTTTGCAGCGCCTGGAACTCGCAGATGGCGTTGCTGCCCGCCCGGGACAGCACCAGGTCGGCGCAGGCCAGGGCGTCGGGCAGGTCGTCGGTGAGAAACTCAAACTGCTTATAGCCCGGCAGTGTGTTCAGGCTTTCGTCCAGGTTGCCCTTGCCGGTCAGGTGCAGCACGTCCATGGTTTCCAGCAGCCGGGGCAGCGCCGCCCGCAGCGCTTCGTTTACCCGCTGGGCGCCGATGGAGCCGCCCATCATGATCAGGATGGGCCGCTTGCCGGAAAAGCCGGTCAGCCTGAGCCCGCCCTCCCGGGTGCCGGAAAAAATCTGGGGCCGCATGGGCGTGCCGGTGCAGGACGCCTTCGCGCCCAGGGCCTTGGCGCATTCGGGGAAGGTGGTGGCAATGCGCCGGGCGAATTTGGAAGTGATCTTGTTGGCCAGGCCGGGGGTCAGGTCGCTCTCGTGGCACACCACGGGCACGCCGTGAAGCCATGCCCCGATCACCACCGGCACCGACACGAACCCACCTTTGGAGAAGCACACGTCGGGTTTGAGCTTGCCCATCAGCCGCCCGGACTGGAACGCCCCGGCGATGACCCGAAAGGGGTCGGTGAAGTTCTTCCAGTCGAAATACCGGCGCAGCTTGCCGCTCTTCACAGCGTGGTAGGTCACGCCCTCCATGGTCATCATCTGGTGCTCGATGCCTTCCTCCGTGCCGATGTAATGCACGTCGTAGCCCTCTTTGAGCAAATGCGGCAGAATCGCCAAATGCGGAGTCACGTGCCCCGCCGTACCGCCGCCAGTCAATACAATGCGTTTCAACGCTTCATTCCTCCCTGAGGCCCCGATCCCGTCCGGGGGCCTTGTTTCTATTATATCAAATTGGGCGGGAAGATACAACAGGAGAACAGAAAAGAGTACAGGGTACAGATAATAAAGACTGCGCGATTGGAATTATTATCGTCGGCAGCATATATAAATCTGTACTCTGTACTCTGAACCCTGTGCTCTGAATTAAGCCCATTTCCCAAAGGGGCACTTTTCTTTTTTGTACGCTGCCCGCAGCTCCACCAGGCAGCCGCAGCCCATGCAGGTGCCGTTTTGCAATTGATCGCAGGCGGAACAGACACCTAAGCGCTGCTGATACACAGTATCGGACGCCTTGGCTGTTTCCGGGATTTTTGTCAGCAGCCCGGCCACATACTTTTCATAGTCCGCCGGGAACGCTTCCCGGAGAAGACAGCGCTTGCACTTTTTGTTTTCGGACATAATCAAATGAATAGGCAATAGGCATTAGGCATTAGTCAATAGGCATTAGGCAATAGGGATTAGAAAGCAGGGGGCTTAAACCTAATGCCTGCTGCCTAATGCCTAATCCCTAATGCCTATTCCCTCATCCCTCACTTTACCGCCAGATGCACCACGCTGCAAGGCGGCAGGGTGGCGATGAGGCCGGTGCCGGTGATGGTGAAGCTGACGAAGGGTTGATCCGCCACCTGGTCGGGATCGTCGAAGGTGTTGTGGTCGTCCATGGCGCCGGTGAGCATCCGGCCCACCACATGGGAGGGATGCAGCCCGTTGGTTTCGATGGTGACAACCTGGCTGTCTTTCAGGCCGGGATTCACCAGCGTGATGTGCACGGTGCCGTCGGGCGCGATGGAGCAGGACTCCTGCACGGCGGGCAGCTTCACACCGTCCGATTCGATTTCGCCGGTCAGCAAATGGCTGTCCAGCAGTTCGTTTTCCTGGTGATCCTTGAACAGCTTGAACACAAAGTACGTGGGCGTCAGCAGCATCTTGGGGCCTTCCGTCAGGATCATGGCCTGCAGCACGTTCACCAGCTGGGCGATGTTCGCCATGCGCACCCGGTCGCAGTGCTTGTTGAAAATGTTCAGGCTTAAGCCCGCCACCATGGCGTCGCGCATGGAATTCTGCTGGTAGAGGAAGCCGGGGTTGGTGCCCTCCTCCACGTCGTACCAGGTGCCCCATTCGTCCACGATCAGGGCCACCCGCTTGTCCTTGTCGTACTGGTCCATGATGGCGCAGTGGCGGGTGATGAGTTCGTCAATGAACAGGGCTTTTTTGAGCGTATCAAAGTAGTCCGCCACGGTGAAGCCCAGGGCGCTGCCCTTGTGCTGCCAGTCGTGGGGAACGGTGTAGTAATGCACGGACAGGCCGTCGATGAACTGGCCCGCGTTCTTCATCAGGGTTTCCGTCCAGTGGTAGTCCGCGCTGTTGGCCCCGGCGGCGATCTTGAACACCTTTTGCTTGCCGTACTGGCGCACATAGGTCTGGTATTTGCGGTATTCGTTGGCGTAGTATTCGGCGGTCATGTTGCCGCCGCAGCCCCAGGGCTCGTTGCCCATGGCGAAGTATTTCAGGGGGAAGGCTTCCTCGCTGCCGTTTTCCTTGCGCAGGTTCGCCATGGGGGAAACGCCCTCGAAGGTCATGTACTCCACCCATTCGTTCATTTCCCGCACCGTGCCGCTGCCTACGTTGCCGTTCACGTAGGTGTCGCAGCCGATTTGCTTGCACAGCTCGAAGAACTCGTGGGTGCCGAAGCTGTTATCCTCGGTGACACCGCCCCAGTGGGTGTTTACCATCTTCTTGCGCGTTTCCTTGGGGCCGATGCCGTCCTGCCAGTGGTATTCGTCTGCAAAGCATCCGCCGGGCCAGCGCAGCACGGGCAGGCCCACTTCCTTGAGCGCCTTCACCACGTCGGAGCGCATGCCGTTCACGTTGGGGATTTCGCTGTTCTCGCCCACGTACAGCCCGCCGTAGATGCAGCGGCCCAGGTGCTCGGAGAACTGGCCCTGGATGTCCTTGCTGATGTGGCCCTTGGTGACTTCCGTGTTGACGATCAGTTTGTTCATGGCGACCATTTCCTTTCTTTGGGTGTAGGGGAAAATGAGGGATTAAGTTTTCAGAACGTATTCGATTTTATCCAGTTCTTCCGCCGTCAGCGGCGGGGCGTTCAGGATGCTCAGATTGTCGATGATCTGTTCCGGGCGGCTGGCGCCGATGAGGGCGGAGGTGACCACGGAATCGCGCAGCACCCATTGCAGGGCCAGATGGTGCAGCTTTTGCCCCCGCTGCTCTGCTATATCTTTCAGCAATCTGATTTTTTCCAGTTTTTCATCCGTCAGGGCGGCGGTCTTCAGGTAGCGCCCGTCCTTCGCCATGCGGGAATCGGCGGGGATGCCGTCCAGATATTTGCCGGTCAGCAGGCCGTTGGCCAGGGGCGCGAAGCAGATGCAGCCCACCTTTTCCTCCCGGAGCACGTCGGTAAGCCCGTCCTCGATCCAGCGGTCCAGCATGGAATACCGGGGCTGGTGGATGAGGCAGGGGGTGCCCAGGCGCTTGAGTTCCCGGATGGCGGCTTTCGCCTGTTCGGGCTTGTAATTCGACAGGCCCACGTACAGCGCCTTGCCGCTGCGCACGATCTGATCCAGCGCGCCCATGGTTTCCTCGATGGGCGTGTCCGGGTCGGGGCGGTGGTGGTAGAACACGTCCACATAATCCAGCTTCATGCGTTTTAAAGACTGGTCAATGGAAGCCATCAGGTATTTCCGGCTGCCGTGGTCGCCGTAAGGCCCCGTCCACATGTCGTAGCCCGCCTTGGTGGAGATGAACAGCTCGTCCCGGTAGGGGCGGAAATCCCGCTCCATGTGGACGCCGAAATTCCGTTCAGCCTCGCCGTAGGGCGGGCCGTAGTTGTTCGCCAGGTCGAAGTGGGTGATGCCGTGGTCAAAGGCGGTGCGCAGCATGGCCTGCTGGGTTTCAAAGGGCGTGATGGCCCCGAAGTTGTGCCACAGGCCCAGGGAAAGAATCGGCAGCATCACGCCGCTGTTTCCGCACCGGCGGTACTGCATGGCGGCGTAGCGGGATGTATCGGGGGTGTAGGGCATGAAATCACTCCTTGCAGATCTCTCAATCATTGCTTCACAATCACATCGGCTGTTTCCACAGGCACGGCTTTTCTCAATCCCTCCAGGGAGCATTCCACCTGATAGCCGATCTTGCCGCCGGAAAACAGGATGGTATCAAAATTGACCGCGGTTTCGTGAATGACAGTGCGGAACTGTTTCTTCATCCCGATGGGGGAGCAGCCGCCGTGGATGTAGCCGGTGAGGGGCAGGAGCTCCTTGCTCTTGATCATTTCGATGGCTTTTTCGCCTACGGCAGCCGCGGCTTTTTTCAGGTCCAGTTCCTCCGCCACGGGCACCATGAACACATAATGGGTTTTGCTCTTGCCCACGGTCACCAGGGTTTTGAAGGTGTGGGCCGGGTCTTCGCCCAGGACTGCCGCCACCTCCACGCCGCTGATGGCCCCGGTGCCGCCGTAGAAATGCTCCTGATAGGGAATTTTCAAGCGCTCCAGCGTGCGCATGACGTTGGTTTTCTCTTGTTTCGGCATTATTCTAACGGCTTTCCTTCCTCGATCAAGGAGAACATGTCGATGCGGCGCTGGTGCCGTCCGCCTTCAAAGGGCGTTTTGACCCAGATTTCCACGATCAGCTTGGCCAGCTCCGGCGCGATGACGCGGCCGCCCAGGGCCAGCATGTTGGCGTCATTGTGGGCGCGGCTCATCTTGGCGCTGTACGCGTCGGAACAGCAGCAGCAGCGAATGCCCTTCACCTTGTTGGCGGCGATGGAAATGCCCACGCCGGTGCCGCACAGGATGATGCCCCGGTCGCATTCCCCGCTGACCACCGCGTTGGCGGCGCGAACGGCGAAGATGGGATAATCCCGCGGGTCGCCCTCGTTGATGCCGAAGTCCACGGTTTCAATGCCCAGTTCCTTTAAGGTTTCCTTGATCGGCTCCTTCAGCGGCACGCCGGCGGGGTCGCAGGCAATAGCAAATTTCATGCGACAGGCCTCCTCCATATCGATTTGGAAAATACAGTCATAGTATAGCGCATTTTGAGGTTTCATTCAAGGGTGTTGGTCCTTCGGCAGGAAAGAAAATGCATGCTTTTCATGGAATCAATCTCTCGGAATGCGATAGAGTTCGCAGGCGTTATTCCAGGTGATTTCAGCCATTTCGTCCACAGGCAGGCCGCGGAGCTCAGCCATCTTGGACAGGGTAAACACCACCTGGGCGGGTTCGTTGCGGCGGCCGCGCCGGGGTTCAGGGCTGAGATAGGGGCTGTCTGTTTCCACCAGAAGCCGATCAAGGGGCACTTCCTGGACGGCGGCCTGCAAATGCGGGGCTTTCTTGAAGGTCAGCGGCCCGGCAAAGGAGATATAAAAGCCCATTTTGACATACTCCCTGGCTATTTCCGGACTGCCGGAGAAGCAATGGATGATGCCCGCGGGCAGGCGTTTGCGGGAACGGAAAAAGTCCACCATGTCGCCCTGGGCGTCCCGAATGTGAAAAATCACCGGCATGTCCAATGAAACGGCCAATTCCAGCTGCTCGGCCAAGATACGTTTCTGCACGTCCCGCGGCGAGAGATCATAATAATAATCCAGGCCGATTTCGCCCAGGGCCACGACCCGGGGCTGTTTCAGCATGTCCCGGAGCGTATCCAGATAATCCGGAGGGGCGTCCTTGGCTTCGTGCGGATGCACGCCGACGGCGGCGAACACGCCTGCGTGGGTATTGGCAAGGCTGATGCAGCGCCGGGAAGACGGCAGGTCGCTTCCTACGCAGACGCAGCGCTTCACGTCAGCGTCGATCATCCGCTGATAAGCTTCTTCCCGGTCTTCGTCAAATTTTTCATCGTCCAGATGGCAATGCGTATCAAAGATGTTCACGGGTCTGCTCCTTTTTATCGTTCAAATGCGGGCCGGGTCTTCGTTCCGGTGCGGCCGTTCACAGACAGTCATCCTGCAAATAAAAAGCCCGGCGCGTTTTCGCGCCGGGGACGTTTTGGCTTATTCAAACAGCGCGGTTCCGGCTTTCAGAATGTCTGTCTGATCGTCGATCAGGCGCTGGAACCGTTCGCGGTAATCCCGGGCGGCGGCTTTCAGCGAGTCCACTTCCTTCAGGAGAGCGTCGCGCTGTTCCTCCAGGGAGCCGATCTGCTCCTCAGCCTTCCGTTTGGCTTCTTCCAGGATATCCTTGGCTTCCGCTTGTGCCTCGGCCAACGTTTCCTCATATACCTTCTGGGCATTGGCCAGCACCTTCCGGGCGGCTTCGCTCACGTCCTCCTTCTGAGGAGCGGGTTCTTCCTTTTTCAGCACCGCGGGCGCAGGCACAGCGGCCGGCGCGGGGACGGAGGCGGGTTCTTCCTTCTTCGCGAAAGCCGAAACAGGCGGCGGAACAGGCGCGGGCGCGGGCACTGCCGCGGGCGCAGGGACAGCCGAGGGGGCGGGCACCGCGGCGGAAGCGTAAAGGTTTCCTTCGGAAGACTGGCGTAACCGCTGGTTCAGGGTAGCGATTTCTTCCTGCAGGGCAACCATTTCATCACAGACTTCATCCAGAAATTCGTCCACTTCACTGGGATCGTAGCCCCGCATTTTGATTTTAAACTCTTTCTCCTCGATCATCGCAACGGTTATGGCCATGACAATTGCTCCTTTCCGATTTTTGGAATGAATATTGCACCAGGGGGGGTGAGACAAACGGGATCAGCCCGTTTCCAATCAGAAACAGAATCCTAAATCCTTTGAACCGGGCGCCTGCATGGGAAGGCGGGCACGGGTTCTCCGGATGGCCGCGGATTTACTGCGCCACTTCGGAGTGTTCGTCAGGCGTATAGCCAACGCCCGCGGGACGGTTGGAGAAAGAAGGAATGGAGGAACCCTGCGCGACGGGCCGCTGGTAAAAATCCTGGGGAACTGCCTCGGGTATGGCTGTGCGCTGGGTGAATTCCTGCTGCTGGGGATAAGGCTGCTGCGCGGCCTGCATCGGGTTCTGGTAGACGGGCCGCTGGGCCGCGTAGGGATTCGGCTGATAAGCCGGAGCCTGCGGGCGGACAGGGCCGACGTTCATCTGGTTGGTGGCCTGGTCGGTGAATACGGCCAGGGCCTGCGGGGCCAGCAGATACACGCCGTAGCGGGATACTTTCGTGATCGTGGCGGTTAGGGAATAGCAGGCGCCGCTGAGCGTGTCCACCAGGCGGCGCATATCGCCGGGGTTCGTGATATTTTCCATCACGATGAGCACCGCGTCGCCATTGCGCAGCAGCGTGATGGCGGTCCGGCAGTCGCCCATGCCGCGGGCGTTGATCACCCGGGCGTTCAGCAGGCCGGCTGCCTGCGGCTGGGCAGGCTCCTGCTCGGGCTGCGAGGGCTGGTTTGCGCCGAAGTCCAGCTGCACCACGTTGCTCGCGTGCTGGGCGCTGCGGCGGAAACGGGGCTGGGGCTGCTCGGGCTGGGAATACTGCGGCTGCGGGGCGGCCGCCTGCGGGGATTGCTGGTAAGCCTGCTGCTGCACCGGCTGCTGAATGCCGCCGTAATACTGCTGCGGCTGATAGTTCTGATAATTCTGCCACTGCTGGCCCTGGGTCTGCTGCTGGGGAAAGCCCTGCTCCTGGCCAGCGTAAGGGCGTTCCTTCCGCGAAGCGGGGGCCGTGTCCCTGCCTTCATAAAAGAAATTGGAATAAACCTGCGACGCTTTATTTTTCACGTTCTGGAAAAAATCCGCGAAACCCATGCCTGAAGTCCTCCTGCCATTTTATCGAAACAAAGCTGAACCTACGCGCACCATGGTGGCTCCGCAGCGCGCGGCCAATGCGTAATCCTGGGACATACCCATGGACAGTTCCGTCATATCCGTGTTCTGAACCGCTTCCTGCCGGCATTGATCCAACAGGCTGCGCATCCGGGTAAAGTAGCCCAGAATCACATCTTCCGGCGCGCCCAGGGGCATCATGGTCATCAAGCCTTTGACATGAAGGCCGGGAAGCCTTGCGCATTCCCGCAGGAACGGGAGCAGGTCTTCTTCCGTGACCCCGCCCTTCTGCGGTTCCCTGGCGATATTCACCTGGAGCAATACCGGCATCCGTATGCCTGCCTTCTGCGCCTGGCGGTCAATCTCCTGGGCCAGCGAGGCGTGATCCAGCGAATGAATCAAACATACGTCCTTTATTATATATTTAACTTTGTTGGATTGCAACTGTCCAATGAGGTGAATTGAAAATTTTCCTTCCAGAAAGGGCAGTTTTTCCCGCAGGGACTGCACCCGGTTTTCTCCGATATCGGTTACGCCCAATTGCGCCAGGGGCAAAATTTCCTCCGGCGCGGAATACTTTGTCACCGCGATCAGCTTCGGGCACCGTCCCCAGGGTTCGCTTTCCCGTTTCAGGGTTTCCATCACCGCTTTGACGCGATCTTGCAGCATTGTTTTGCCTCCGAGTTCCAAGTTCTAAGTCCCAAGTTCTAAGCTGGTCGCCTATCCTTTTGATGACAGCTATATCGCTTAGAACTTAAAAACTTTGAACTTAGAACGATCTATCAGAACAGTCTCACCATCACGCCCTCATATACGACTGTGGGATTGTCGGGCACGACATAGGCGTACATACCGTCGTCAGAAACGGAAATCACTTCCACTCCTATCCAGTACTCGCCGCCCGCCGTTTTCATCACGATGCCCTTGCGTCCATTCTGCACATAGATCGCGCGGGCAGGCACGGTGAGGCTGGATACGCTTTCACTCAGGCGCACCTGGCATTGCCGCAGGTACATCACATCGGGCAGGAAGCTCACGTCGTCTATCTCCAGGCGAACCAGCAGTTCGCCGCCGGAACGGGCGCTGTCGACCACTGTGGCGGTGAGCGGATGGTTGTCGAAGCTTTCGATCACCAGATTAAAGGTCTGGCCGTTGCCGGGGGCGCGATCCTGGTCATGGCAGAGCATCAGCACTGCCCACTTTTCTTTCCGCACCATCCGGTAAACGTCCACCGCGTTGCGGGCGGTGACGGTCGTCTCCAGGGCGGGCACCTGGCCGTTGTACATGGCCCGCACCTGGGTGGGGCTGTAATCGGCATAGGTGCTCATGTTCAGCGCTTTCTCGAACCCGTCGGTGTAAAAGCTTACCAGCCCGTTCGCCGGTGCGGCAAACTGTTTTGTCCAGGTGGAGATGCGCTGGAGCTGGGTGTTTTCGTCGTCGTAGAGGCGGCTGAGCTTTTGCTCGTCGGGATACTTCTGCTTGATGTACAGCTGCTGCCGTTCCATGGCTTCCTTGAGCAGTTTTTCCTGGGTGCTCACGTTGCCCTGGGCCCCATGTACCAGGCGCTGCACCTCCATGGCGCGGGACTGCACCTGGGTCATCAGGTTCAGGAGGGCGGAGTCCGTGGAAGCCCCGGAAATCAGCAGTTTGTGGTATTCCTTGATCTGATCCCGGTAATGCTTGAGGGTTGTCCACTCCTTGGCGTTGAATCCTGAGGTATAAATGGTGGCTACCAGTTGGCCGCGTTCCACATCGCTGCCTTCGTCCACCAGGTAGTCGATCTGGGACACGTTCTCCTGTACGTCCACCGTTTCATTCCGCACGACGACCGCGTCGCCGCTGTAGGAAGCGGACATGGAGCCGTATTTCACCACGCCGTACTGCGTCTGCCCGGGGGTGAGCATCCGCCAGATGAAGAACCCGCACAAGGCCAGCACGGCGATCACCAGCACGACGAGGCCCCATTTGGGCCTGGAAGGCCGCGGACGGGACATGCCGGTTTTCGGCACCTGGTATCCCGGATTCGCCGCCGTCGCCGCCGGCGCGGGCGGCTGGGTTTCGCCATAAAAGGCATTGCCGTTGGGATCTCCGGGCTGCTGCGCGTCGGCGTATGGCGGTTGTCCGCCTGGGCCGTAATAGCCTGGCTGCATGGCTGGATCCGGAGCGATCTGCGCGGGGGGCGGCGGCGCGCCCGGCATGGGGCCGCTGTTTACCTGCTGTCCCGGCACAGGCCGCTGTATCCATTGATTCAGCATGGGCGGCTGCTCCCACGGCGAAGGGCCTGGGCCCTGGCCACTCTGATATCCGCCCTGCGGATTGGAACCTTGAGGGGGCTGCATGATTTCCTCCAACTCAAAAGGATAACTCTGAATCATTCGCCATACTATGAAGAAAATCCTTCTTTTTTTACAAAAGTTTTGCGGATTTAAGAATATTTCCAGAATTAGGGATTAATGGAAGGAGAGTACAGAGTGCAGAGTACAGATAATTTAGTTTCACGATACAACGGATTCCGCTTCTTGACAAAGTATATCAATCTGCACTCTGTATTCTTGTTCTCCTATTGCCTAATCCCTTTCAAAACCCTCATTGTCTCCTTCATCGTTTCGCCAATGGGCTGGTCGATGAGCAGATCGGCCTGGCGATCCATATGGGTAGGCGAACGGTTAATGATGACGAGCTTTCCTCGGTAATTCTGCACAAAGCCCGCAGCGGGATACACAGCCAGCGAGGTGCCGCCAATGATCAGCAGGTCGCTGGCGGCGATGGAATCCAGCGCGTCCTCGATGGCGTCAGAGGGCAGGGATTCTTCATATAATACCACCGCGGGCTTGATGACGCCGCCGCAGGAGCAGCGGGGCACCCCGTCCGTTTTCAGGATTTCTTCCAATAAATAGGGCTTGCGGCAGCGGGTGCAGAAGTTTTTGTGCACCGTGCCGTGCAGCTCGATCACGTGCTGGCTGCCCGCAGCCTGGTGCAGCCCGTCGATGTTCTGGGTGATGACAGCGGTCAGGATGCCCATTCGCTCCAGTTCGGCCAGCGCTTCGTGGGCGGCGTTGGGTTTGGCGTCGGGGAACAGCATCTTCTTCCGGTAAAAGCGGTAGAACTCCTCGGTGTTCTGCACAAAGAATGAGTGGCTCAGGATGGTTTCCGGGGGATAGCGCCATTCCTGGTTGTACAGTCCGCCAGTGCTGCGGAAGTCCGGGATGCCGCTCTCTGTCGACACTCCCGCCCCGCCGAAGAATACCGCCCGCTTCGATTCTTTCAGCATGTTCGCCAATCGTTCAGGCTTGCTCATATCCATGGTTTCTGCCTCCCCTTGATTGAGTTAGGAGTGAGGAGTTAGGAGTGAGGAGTTTTATATAGCGTTTTTCCCATTATTATCTGTGAAATCCAAGCTCGGAGTCATTCAGTCACACATCACCCAAATAACTCCTCACTCCTAACTCCTCGCTGAACAAAACTCCTTTTGTGCATATTATGCCTCCTCTGTCGGCGATTGTCAAGAAAAAATGGATTGTTCATGGTCGAATCATACCATCGGATACATACATAGCACAAAGAAAAAGATAAATATTTGTTAGTTTTTCAGAATGGAAATTCTGAAAAAAGTTGTGTATAATATGTGCATCCGAAAGGGAAGAAAGATTTCCCCGGAAAATACACGAAACGATTTTGAAGGAGGATTCATCATGTCCAGCGTATCTCTGCAACACATCTACAAAATCTACGCCGGCGGCGTCACCGCTGTGAGCGACTTCAACCTCGATATCGAAGATAAGGAATTTATCGTTCTGGTCGGCCCCTCCGGCTGCGGCAAGTCCACCACCCTGCGCATGGTCGCCGGCCTGGAAGAAATCTCCGACGGCGAACTGTATATCGGCGATAAGCTGGTCAACGACGTCGCCCCCAAGGACCGCGACATCGCCATGGTGTTCCAGAACTACGCTCTGTATCCCCATATGACGGTTTATGACAACATGGCTTTCGGCCTGAAGCTGCGCAAGACCCCCAAGGACGAAATCAAGCGCCGCGTGGAAGAAGCCGCCCGCATCCTGGACATCGCCCACCTGCTCAACCGCAAGCCCAAGGCTCTGTCCGGCGGCCAGCGCCAGCGTGTTGCTCTGGGCCGCGCCATCGTGCGTGAACCCAAGGTCTTCCTGATGGACGAACCTCTGTCCAACCTGGACGCCAAGCTGCGTGTTCAGATGCGTACTGAAATCACCAAGCTGCATCAGCGCCTGCAGACCACCTTCATCTACGTTACCCACGACCAGACCGAGGCCATGACCATGGGCTCCCGTATCGTGATCATGAAGGACGGCTTCATCCAGCAGGTCGACACCCCCCAGAACAACTACGACTATCCCGCCAACAAGTTCGTGGCCGGCTTCATCGGCAGCCCCCAGATGAACTTCTTCGATGCCCGCCTCCAGAAGGAAGACGGCAAGATCGTGGCCGTGTTCGGCGACAACAAGATCGTCGTTCCTCAGGAAAAGATCGCCAAGCTGAAGGATGAATCCTACATCGGCAAGGAAGTCACCCTGGGCATCCGTCCCGAGAATATCGACGACGCTCCCGAATTCGTGGCTGAGCATCCCGACGCCACCATGAAGGTGCACGTGGAAGTCACCGAATTGATGGGCTCCGAAACCTATCTGTACTTCTCCACCTCCGGCAAGGCCGAAAACGTCATTGCCCGCGTTGACCCCCGCACCAAGACCCGCGCCGGTGACGACGTGACCGTGGCCATGGATACCAGCCGCCTCCACTTCTTCGACAAGGACACCGAAGAAACCATCCTGAACCGCTAATCTTTCAAAATCGTTTTTCGCCGGAAGGAGCAAATGCTCCTTCCGGTTTTTGTTGCGCAAAAAAAGAGGGAGGCTTTCTTCCTCCCTCATCCGATGACGCTGTTTTCGGCGGCTGCGGTCAGCTTGCGCCTTCGTGTTTAAGCACAACCTGCACTGTTTTCGCCAGGATCTTGAAATCCATCCAGATGGACCAATGCTCGATATACTGTTTATCCAGTTCCACGACCTGCTCAAAGTCGGTGATCTTGCTGCGGCCGCTGACCTGCCACATGCCGGTAATGCCGGGCTTGGTGCTCATGCGGATGCGGTGGTGGGGGTCGTAATGGTTCCATTCGTCCATGGTCGGCGGGCGGGTGCCCACCAGGCTCATGTCGCCCTTGAGCACGTTATAAAACTGGGGAAATTCGTCGATGCTGGTATTGCGAATGAAATTGCCGATGCCCTTTGGGTGGCCGAACTTATCCTTTTTCTCGCTGCCGATGATACGCGGGTCGTCGTCCATTTTGAACATCAGGTCGCTCTGCACCTTGTTTTTCTCCATCAGTTCCGCCTTGCGCTTTTCGGCGTCCATGTACATGCTGCGGAACTTGTACATCTTGAAAATGCGTCCGTTTCTGCCCACGCGATTCTGGGTGAAGAAGATCGGGCCGGGCGACTTGATATAGATGAGCGGGGCCACAAAAATGAATATAATGCCCGTAATGAAGGTTCCCACCAGGCCTCCCAGAATGTCGAACACGCGCTTCATAAACATCGCCCGGTCAGACACGAAGTGGACGGAATTGGTGATAACCTTGTAACTGCCCAGTTCCTGCACGTCCACCTCGGAAAACGCGAAATTATCCAGCACCGAAAGGCTGGTATGGATGGTGATGCCCATGATCAGGAAGCTCTCCATCAGCTCCCGGGGATAGGCCGAACACTCATCCACCAGCACGAAAGCGTCGTCAATCCACAGCCTGGCCAGCTTATCCTGAAGATGCTCGCTGTATACGTACTCCACAGGCACATCCAGGTCGCGGAAGCGCCGGGGCTCGGCTTCGTCCAGCAGGATCACGCCGCACAGCTCGTGGTCAATGGCGGTTTTGTTTTCGCTGATGCGGCGGATGACCGTGCGCACATGGTCGCTGGAGGCCACGATGACCACTTTACGTTTGGGCAGGCCATTGCGCAGGTGGCGCGCCTTGTTCCATGCCCGCATGAAAAAATTGATGTCAAAAAAGATGAAGGCGGAAACGATCATTTCCTTCGGGGTGGGAGCCGTATGCAGCAGCAGCAGAAACGCACCGCCGGCCAGCCAGACCAGCGCCACATCCAGCAGCAGGGCCTTAAACTCGGCGAACACATCGCGGGTGAAGATTTTCACGTAAATATCCGCAAACATGCCGATGGCAAGCTGGGCGAAGAGGAATGTGATCGCCATCACCCGATAATGCTCGTACTGGTAGATGAAGCCGTGATGGCCGGTGATCCAATACATGAGCATCAGGCTGAGCTGCAAAACGACGATATCTAAAAACGCGAAGTCCAAATGCTGCAGCGCGCTGTCGGTATCCCTGGTATGCATAGGACTCCTCCCTTCATTCTTCTCAGTTGTTCAGAATGGACGCCTTTTTCTTCCGGTTTGAAAACACATACACCGTGATCCCAAGGAAAACCCAGGCAATTACGCACAGAACGGCGGTTTCGCTGATAGCGGAGCTGAGCGAATGCACGGGAACAAACAGGAAGAAGATCCAGGCGAAGGAAACCAGCATGCCAAGCGCTCCCGTAAATATATACAGCGTCTTTTTCTGCTTAATGGCATTCATCAGCGCCGCCATGGAGATATAGCCGTAGCCCAGCGACGTGGCGACGGAGGCCAGCTCTTCAATGAAATCAAAAGCGTTTCTCAGCAGCGACAGGCCCAGCGCAATCACCACCACCAGCACGATGGCGTTGACGGGCGTGCCGCGTTTGGGATCGATCTTGCCCAGCGAGGGCATCAGCGCTCCGTCCTTGCCCATCTGGAAAATCAGGTGGCTGATGGAGGCGAAAAAGCCCACCAGACCGGTCAGCGTGGCGCTGATGCACGCGGCGAAAAAGATCACCGTGCCCGTCGCGCCCATGGCGCGCTTCGCGGCCAGGGCCACCGGGTATCCGGCCACGCCCGCCAGCCCTTTGAGGGAATCCAGGTATTCGGGCCAGGAGGAAAAGCCCTCGGGCATGCCCAGCAGGGCGGTAAAGATGTTGGCAATATACGCAAACGTGCCGCACAGCACGGCGATGATCATGATGCTGCCCAGCTTTTTCAGCGAAAAATTCGCTTCCGTGGAGACTTTGGACAGCGAATCAAACCCCACGAACGCCCAGGGCGTCATGATGAAGATCGTCATGAACGCTTTATTGGGCACCGTGCCGGGATAGTAGGCCGGGGTCAGGCAGCGGGCGGGGTCGCGCACCGTGAACAGGGCGGCGGCCAGCATGATCACAATGCCGCCCAGCAGGATAATGGCGCCGATGGTCTGAATCTTGGCGGTCTGCTTCAGGCCCCGGATGTTCAGCATTCCGAACAGCAGCAGCGCCACCACCACAATGACCGCTTCGATCATCGGCGTGTCGCTCTTGAAGAAAAACACTTCAAAGTGCACCGCGAACAATTCTTCCAGAATCGTGCGGACCAGCATGCCCATGGCCTTGGCGTTCAGGGGAATGCAGCACAGGTGCGCCAGGCCCATCGCCCAGGAAGCGGCATAGGCCTGTTTGCGGCTCAGGGACGCTTTCACCAGATTATAAATACCGCCCTGGGTGGGGTAGGTATTGCCCAGATAATGATAATTCAGCGCGATCACGCACATGACTGCGCCGCCGATCAGAAACCCCCAGACCGAACCGGGAATGCCGCCGACCGGCAGGAAAAACGTGGCGGGCATCACAAACGCCGCCCAGCCGATGGCGCACGCGAAGGAAAATGCCCACGCGTTTAAGGGAGAAAGCTTTTTTGTCACGACGGGATCGTTGCTCTGCAATATCCTTCATCCTCTCAAACAGGATTCTTCTTCTGAAAAAAACTATGCTGGCCTGAGTATATAAATACTCATAATGAAAGATACTACATCGGCGTTTCTTTGTCAAGATTTATACATTATTAGCACAGGGCTCATCCAGCGCCACGGGATAGCTTTCGCCCGCGCGAAGGCCGAAAAGATACGCCTCCTTCACAGGCACGCCAGTGATTTCAGCCAGGGCCTTGGCGTACCAGCGCAATTGCAGGGCATAGCGGCGCAGCAGCGTTTCCCCGTCGGCGTCGTCGGTCTTGTAGTCCGCCAGCACCCACTGGCCGTCCTCCAAAAAGCACAGGTCGATCACGCCCTGGATCATGCTGCCGTAGGGCCCGCTGAGGTTGAACGACCATTCCCGGTGCACGGTGGAGGAGGCCAGGGCGCGTTTGCCCAGGGGCGAGGAAAAGAAATTGTTCAGCCAGTCCCGCCTGATCACCCGCTTTTCATCATCGGTGAGCAGGCTGCGGCCCTGCAGCTCCGTCAGCGCTTCGTCCAGCTTTCCTTCCCGGAGCAGGCTTTCGTCCAGCAGGCCCAGCACCCGGTGGGTGACGGTGCCGCGCTGGGCGGCGGTGAGCCTGGTTTCCCGCAGGAAGGGCGGCAGCGGCGCTTCCTCGGGCAGCTTCCGTTTGTCGGCGGGGGACTCCCATTCGTCGCGCTCGTCCCGAAGGCGCTTGGCGATGGAGGTGACGGAGGATTTGAGCGGCGGGCGCGGCTCCACCACCCGGGTCATGCGCTCGATGGTGCGCGGATCGTCGGTGCCGGTTTGCGACATCGGCGGCGGCGTCACCCTTACGGCGGCAGGGACTGCCGCTTCCTCGGCGGGCTGCAGGGCCATGCGCCACACGCTGCCGTTTTTGCCGTCGTACTGCCCCTCGCGGAACCCGCCCAGGCTCTGCATCACCCAGTCCAGCATACATTTTGCCGTACCCGCGGCGTAGGGCGTGGCAGGCCGCGCCCACCGTGCCAGCGCCTGATCCAGCTTCCGGGGCGAGCCCACCAGAATCAGCCGTTCCCGGGCCCGGGTCATACCCACGTAGAGCAGCCGGGCTTCCTCGGCGCGGGCTTCCTTTTCCTGCACCACGGCAAGCGCCTTCTGCCCGAAGGTTTCCCGGGTAATGCGGTTTTCCGCGTCGATGTATTGCAGCGCCATGCCATACTTCCCGTGCAGGCTGAGCAGGCTGCTGTCGCCTTTGCGGAAGGGCCGCGCCATTTCCAGCAGGAACACCACGGGAAATTCCAGCCCCTTGGATTTGTGCAGCGTCAGGATACGCACCACGTCCTCGTTCTCGCCCAACGTCTTGGCGGCTTTGCCGTCGTCGGAGGCGTGGAGGCGGCCCATATCCCGCAGGAACACGCCCAGGCCCTCTTTCCCGCCGTCGCCCTCCGCCCGTTCCACCAGCAGGCGCAGGTTGGCCTGGCGCAGCTCGCCCTCCTCCTGGCAGCCTGCCCGCATGTACAGCCCGCTTTCGTCCAGAACCAGCCAGATCAGCGTGTCCACTGGCAGAAACCGGCTTTTGAAACGCCAGTCGGCCAGCCTGTCCCAGGCTTCCTTCGCCTTGCCGCCCAGGGGCGTATCCTGCTCCATGGCGGTCCGGAAAGCGGTATAGAAAGGCACGCCGGGCGTACGCTCCGTCAGGCGGATGCGGGCCAGTTCTTCTTCCGTAAATTGGAAGCAGGGGCAGCGCAGCGCGCCCAGCAGGGGCAGGTCCTGCAAAGGATTGTCCAGCACCCGCAGGATGTTCAGCATGTCCACCACTTCGGGCATTTCAAAAAACTGGGCGTCCGCGTCGCTGTATACGGGAATGCCCGCCATCTGCAGCGCTTTTGCGATAAACGGCGCGCGCCCGGAGGCATAACGCACCAGCAGGGCGATGTCCCGATAACGCAGGGGACGGCTGGCTTCGCCCTCGCGGACAGTGGCAAAGCGCATCAGCTCCCTGATTTTCTTTGCCACGAACGCCGCTTCATAACGATAACCCTGGCTCAGCTCGCTGGACGGTTCGCCTTCTTCCTCCTCGCTTTCCTCTGATTTGGGAACCATCAGGTGGATCTCCACCGGCGCGCCGAAGGGCTGACCGCCGCCGGGGCGCAGCATCGCCGCTTCGTCGTAGGCGATTTCCGTTTCCTTTTCCCGCATGGCGTGGACGAATACCTCGTTCACGGCCAGCAGCACGTTTTCGTCCGAGCGGAAGTTCTGCTGCAATAGTATTTTTCTTTCCGCGGCGTTTTCATTCAAGGAATAATCCCGGTATTTTTGCAGAAACAGGGTCGGGTCGGCGAGGCGGAAGCGGTAAATGCTCTGTTTCACGTCGCCCACCATGAACAGCAGGTTGGAAAACCCTTCGTGCAGCGCCCGAAGGATGGCCTCCTGGATGCCGGACACGTCCTGGTATTCGTCGATAAACAGGGCGTCGAAGCTTCCCGCCACCGCGCTTCGCACGTCGGGGTTTTGCAGGGCGCGGAGGGTCAGGTGCTCCAGGTCGCCGTAATCCAGATAATTCTTTTGCTGCTTTAACTCATAAAACCGGTCGTGCATCCGCTTCGCCAGGCCGCACAGGGCGCGCAGCGGCTGCAGGGCGTGGCGCAGGTCGGCTTCCGCTGTTTCGGGGTTTGCGGGCAGCGTTTGCCGGGCTTCGTTCATGCGGGTTTTCCATTCTTCCCGCAGCGCCTTGTACTGTTCCGTCACGTCCGGATTTTCCGCGGGGCCGGCCTTTTGGGAGCTCAGGCGCGTAAACGAGGTTTTCCCGCCGGTCAGCGTACCGTCCCGCGCCTCCTGCAATAATTCGTTCATCAGGGCGTCGTCCCGCTCGAACATGGGCAGATACCGGTCCGGGCCGTCCGGCCGGTTGATCAGCGCTTCCATTTCAGGCATCAGCTCCGAAGCGCCCTCCAGCTTTTGCAGGCAGCTGTCCCGCAGCAGGGGCAGCCAGGCGGACAGCGCCGCTTTCCCGTCCGCGCACTGGGCTTCCGCCCATTCCCAGGGCGACGCCTGGGACAAAAGGAAATCGTACAGCTGATCCAGCAGCGCCACCACCTGCTGATCCTCGAACTGGTCAAACAGCGCCTGTTCGTCCTCCGTCGGTTCCGCGTATGCGCTTTCCAGCACCTCGTCCTGGGCGCGCTTGCGCAGGGCCGCCAGCTTTTCCGGCTCGGCAATCCTGCACAGCGGGTCGATGCCCACCGCCTGGAAATGCTCTTGCAGCAGGCGGTAGCAGAACACGTGCAGGGTGCAGATGGCCGCCCGGTTCAGCCGCATGGACTGCCGCCGCAGGTGGGCGTCGTGGGCGCCTTCCTCATCCAGCCTGCGCCCGATGCGCTCCCGCATTTCGCCCGCCGCGGCGCGGGTAAAGGTGACGATCAGCATCCGGTCGATGCGCTTGCCCTCCCGAAGCAGGGAAAGCACCCGTTCCACCAGCACCGCCGTTTTTCCGGAACCCGCCGCCGCGCTCACCAGCACGCTGTCGTTCCGCGCGTCAATCGCCGCCCGCTGTCCTTCCGTCCACCGCACTGTAGTATGACCCCCCTTGGAGAGAGTGAGGAGTGAGGAGTGAGGAGTTTTATATTGTTGAACAATGAGATGCAGACTTGGCTTTACACTGAAAGCATCATCATTCTATAACTCCTAACTCCTCACTCCTAACTCCTCACTGTTACCTCAATTCTACCGCATCGCCCCCGTTTTTGCAAGTCAAACGATTCATGCCCCTTTATACCGTCGAAAAACCGCAAAAAGTGGCGAATGATTTCCAAAATGCTGAAAAAAATAAAGAAAAAGTAGCAAGTCATTCCCATGTGTATGGGAAAAAAGAGGATTTTTTCACTCCGCGTCGAATAAAGAACAGGTAATCCTGTATAAAGAGGGAGAAGATTCATGGCAACGGTACTGGACATTGGCGTTGATCTGGGGACAGCCAGCGTCGTCATTTACGGCAAGGGGAAGGACGTGGTGCTCAACGAGCCCGCCGTGATCGCCTTTGACCGGGATTCCCGCAACGTGCTCGCCGTGGGGGAGGAAGCGCGGCGCATGCTGGGCCGCACCCCCAGCAACATCGCCGCCATTCGCCCGCTGCAGAACGGCACGGTGGGGGATATGGAAATGGCGTGCACCATGCTGCGGTATTTCCTGGGCAAGGTGGTTGGCAAGCGGCTGCTGGGCGGCCCCAGGATCCTGATTTCCGTGCCGGACGGCGTAAATGAAATGGAACGCCATCGGATCATGACCAGCCTGTTTGAAACCGGCGCGCGGCGCACCCAGATCATGGAGCGCCCCATCGCCGCCGCTATCGGCGCGGGCCTGGCGGTGGGCGACGCCTACGGGCAGATGATCGTGGACGTGGGCGGCGGCGTGACGGATATCGCCGTGCTGTCCCAGGGCAGAATCATTGCCAGCAACAAGGACGCCACCAATAAAATCGGCGGCGATGCTTTCGACGATGCGGTCATCCGTTATGTGCGCAGGAAGCATAACTTGCTGCTGGGCGAACTGACAGCCGAGGATTTAAAGATCAGCATCGGCTCCGCCCTGCCCAGAACCGAACAGTTTTATATGGAAGTAGCCGGGCGCAACCTGATTTCCGGCCTGCCCAAGGTGATGCGCATCACCAGCGACGAAATCACCGAAGCCCTCGACGACCCGCTGCACGACCTGCTGGAAGCCATCCAGGCCGTGCTGGAAAAAACCCCCGCCGAGCTGCTGGCCGATATTTTCGAAACAGGCATCACCCTGACCGGCGGCGGCGCGCTGCTGCCCGGCTTGAGCGAAGCCATCGCCGAATTCCTGAAGGTGGACTGCCGCGTGGCGGAGTTCCCCCAGGAGTGCGTCGCCCGCGGCTGCGGCCAGACTCTCGAGCACCCCGGCGATTTCGCAAAGTATCTCAACGACCGGCGGAGGAGAAGATAAACTTCGGCTGATCTCACCGCAGACGATGCTTCCGCCACAGGCGGGCGTCCGCGGTGGGATCAGCCGAAATCAAATGATCAGAACCCGGGATTCCCCCGCAGGAAGCGGAATACTTCTTCCAGATGTTCATCCCAGTAGATATAATCGTGCCCGCCATGACCATACACGGCCTGATGGGGCACTTGTTTTTTATTCAGAAAAGCATCGAAGCGCCTGCAGGCGTCCCGGACGACCACATCTTCCTCTCCGCAGCACATCCAAATGTCCGGCAGCTTTTCGCCCGCCTCCAGCGCGGTATCCACCGCGAGGAAGGGATTCAGGCGCGGAGACTGAAGATAGGCTTCCCGGCTGCCGAATAAGGTGCCGAACAGGGAATGGGGCAGGATATCCTCCGGCTTGTTCAGCAGCAGGGTATCCGCTTCCACGGAGGGGGAAAGCAGCGCCATTTTGGAATACACATCCGCGTAATGCAGCCCCAGCGCCGCCGCGCCGTAGCCGCCCATGGAGATGCCGCCGATGAAGGTGTCCTCCCGTTCATGGGACAGGCAGGGAAACATCTTCCTGGTGATTTCCACCAGCTCTTTTCCGGCGTATTCCCCCATACGGAAAGCCCGGTCCGGGTGGTCGGTGTAGAAGGCGTTCTCCCCGTCCGGCACCACGACAGCCACGCCATACAGGGCGGACATCTGCCGCAGCGGCAGGGCGAACACGATTTCCTCTGCATTGGCGGAAAAGCCCGGCAGGAAATACAGGGTGGGATAAGGGCGTTTCGCATCCGGATACCCGTCATGGTAGGGCAGGATCACGTGAAAATCCGCCCCGCGCATCAGCGTCTTGGATTTTGCCGTCGCTTTGATGTACATTCACGCATCCTCCTTTCCCGTCAGGAAGCGGAACATGGGCGTCAGCGCCTGTTTCCAGAAGGTGTGGTCGTGGCCGCCTTCCGCCTCGTACCAGGTGAGCGGCGTATGCAGGCTTTCCATCTGCGTGGCGAACTCCTTCGCGGGGGTGATCAGCCCGTCGCTTTTGCCGCAGGCCAGGAACATGTCTGGCATGGCTTCGGGACTCTTCGCCGCTTCCGCCGCGGCCCAGCTGTAATCCCGGTAGCTGCCCTGATATTCTTCCCAGGTGCCCAGGGTTGCGAGGAGTTCGCCCTTGGGGGACGGACTGCCCGGCGTGGGTTCATCGTCCGGCTGTTTAAAGCCCAGGGCGGGGGAAAGCATGGCAATTTTGGAGAAGGTTCCGGCAAACCGCAGGCCGTTGATCAGCGCGCCGTAACCGCCCATGGAGATGCCGCCGATGAAGGTATCCTCCCGCCTGGGGGACAGGGGCAGGACAGACCGGGTGACCTCCACCAGCTCCTGCCCCACATACCGGCTGAACAGGGCCCCGCGCTGTTCGTCGTCGGTATAGAAGGAGTTTTCGCCGTCGCACAGCACGACGGCGACCCCGAACCGCATGGAGAACAGGGAAAAATTGCTGAACATGGACGTTTCCAGCCCGCCGCCGGAATAGCCCGGCAGGAAGTACAGCGTGGGATACGGCGGCGGAACGTCCCGCCAGTTGTTGAAATCCGGCAGGAACACCACCGGATACACGCTGCGGGAGATGCAGTCCGAACGGAAGTTCAAGTGAAGATTGGACATTCTTTCGCAACCACCTTTTCAGCCGTTTACTTTTCCTTTTTACCTGCCTGAATCCAGTCCAGGGCGATGGGCAGGGCGTAATTCCAGAAGTTGAAGTCGTGGATGCCGGGATGGGTGAGCCATTCGTGGGGAATGCTCAGCTTTTCCAGGCATTCGTGCATGTCCAGGTTGGCGGGGTAGAGGAAGTCCTCCGTGCCGCAGGCCAGGAACAGCCGGGGAAGGTTCGCGCCCGCTTCCTTGCGCATTTTCGCCAGGGTCTTGGGCGCGCGGTCGCTGCTGAGCAGGGCGGAGGGCTCGCCGAAGGTGTGGGCGTAGTAGTCGTAAGGCGCCATGAAGTTGCCGGTGCCGGGCTTCATCTGGGCCACCTCGTCGGTGATGAGGGCGGAGGACAGGGCAGCCACCGCGCCGAACACGTCGTTGTAATACAGGCCGTTCCGCAGCGCGCCGAAGCCGCCCATGGACAGGCCGCCGATATACGTTTCCTCCCGCTTGTGGGACAGGGGGAACAGCCGCCGGGTCACGTCCACCAGTTCTTTGCCGATGAACTCGGAATACGCCTGGTCGCTGCGGGGATTGTCCAGATAGAAGCTGTTCTCACCGTTGGGCATCACGAACGCGATGCGCCGCATGCCGGCCAGTTCCATGATGTGGCCGTTGTACAGCCAGTCCATGTGGTTCCCGGAAAAGCCGTGCAGCAGGTACATCGTGGGGAACGGCCCGTCAATGTATTCAATCCTGCCCTGCGGGGTGAACACGTCCACCGGAATGACCACGGAAAAGGTGACCTGCCGCTTGAGCACGACGGAAAAGTATTGGCCGGTAAATACTGACACTTCTTTCGCCTCCATTTTTATTGTGGGGATGCAACATACAGAGTACAGAGAGCAGAGTGCAGAGTACAGATAATAATGTACGCGTTGTTTGACTCCGGCTTATTGGCCGACTAAATAAATCTGAACTCTGTACTCTGAACTCTGCACTCTATTGCTTAAAGATAAATAAACGGTTCTTCCGCGTCGGTGAAGAACAAAGGAATCTCCCCGGTGATGTCCTTCATCCACTCGCCCAGGCGCTTCATGCCGGGTTCTTCGCTGCGCTCGTGGCCCAGCACGATGATGGCCTTATTCAGCCCCAACTGCGCGGCGTCGCGGACGTAGGCGGGGAGCGTCCATTCCGTGATGTCGCCGCAGAGGATCACGTCTAAGTTCCGCCGCCGCATCAGCTGCATGGGCATCTGCTCCACGCCCAGGCCCAGGCTGCCGCCGCCGGGCAGCACGCCTACCCGGGACACGGGCATGTCGGGGTCGCCGATCACCCGCATGACGGTCATGCCGATGCTCTTTTTCAGTTCTTCGCACAGGCCGCGCAGGGTGGTTTTCGGAATCTCATAGCAGCCGTCAAAGCGTCCTTTCAGGAACGCGGGGCCGGCGGGATCGTACAGGATGGGCATGCGGTACTGCGCCCAGCCCGTTTCCTGGTCGAAGCCCCGGTAAATGCCGTCCTGCTGGTCGAAGTGCATGTGGTCATGGAAGCGCCAGATGGCGACGCCGGTTTCCTCGATCAGCTGCTTTTTCCGGAGGTATACCTCGTCCCCCGCCAGCCAGTCGGTTTCGTCCATGCCGGTGAACCAGGTGGGTTCATGGGTGATGATGAGGTTGGCTCCCAGGGCCGCGGCCTTCTTGATCACGTCCACCGTGGCCATAAAGGTCATGGCAATGCCCTTCACTTCCATGTCCCATGACCCCGCCATCAGCCGGTCGCAGGTGTCCTTGAGGGGAATCGGCGGCACCCCGGTCTTTTTGATCATCGCGTCAGTAATCTCGCGGACAGTCATATTTGCGCTTCACTCCTTATTCTGGTCGCAATTGTGTAAAAGGTAGGAGGTAGGAAGTAGGAGGTAGGAGGTTTTATATAGTGATTGAAAAAACATAGCGAATGACGATGCTCCTCATCACGGAAGTCATGATAAACCTCCTACTTCCTACCTCCTACCTCCTACTTTCTATGTTAGCCTTTCACCGCGCCGAGCACGACGCCCTTGATGAAGTATTTCTGCACGAAGGGGAAGATGATCACCACGGGCAGCATGCCGATGACGGCCATGGCCATGCGCACGGAGGTGCCGGGCAGGTCGACGGCCTGGGTGCCGAGCAGGGCGGCGTTGCTGCTGCTCTTCAAGAACTGGATGTTGTTCATGATGCGGATGAGCAGGTTCTGGATGCCGAACAGGGTCGGGTCGGTGATGTAGTAGAGGCCGTTGACCCAGTCGTTCCAGTAGGCCAGCCCGGAGAACAGCGCCACCGTGGCGATGACGGGTATGGACAGGGGCAGCATGATCCTTAGGAAGATAATGAACTCATTGCCGCCGTCGATCTGGGCGGACTCGATGAGGGCTTCGGGTATGCCGGTGGCGTAATAGTTGCGCACCAGGAACACGTTGAAGGCCGTCACCAGGTAATTGGGCACGATCAAGGCCCAGATGGTGTTGCGGATGGAAATGATGCGGCTCCACATGATGTAGCTGGCGACCACGCCGCCGTTGAACAGCATGGTGAAGAACACGAAGAAGGACAGCACGTTGCGGTACCTGAAGCTGCTCCGCGCCATGGGATAGGCCAGCATGGTGGTGAACAGCACGCCCGCCGCGGTACCGACCACGGTGGTCAGGATGGTGATGCCATAAGAGCGCACGATCATGCTGCCCTGGCGCACCATATAATAGTAAGAGTCCGTGCTCAGCTTCGCCGGGAAGAAGGTGTAGCCGTTGGCCAGCAGCGCTTTTTCATCCGTCACGGAGGCGATCACGATCAGCAGGATGGGCAGCAGCGCGATGACCGCGAGGATGGTCAGCACGATGGTGCAGAACAGGCGGAAACGTTTGGATTCGGCAAAATTCTGATCCATATCCTCACCCCCTCAAAACAGCGCGTTGTCCGGGTCCAGCTTGCGGACGAGCGCGTTGGCGCCCACCACCAGCAGGAAGCCCACCAGGGACTGGTACAACGCGGCGGCAGCCGCCATGCCTACGTCGTTCAGTTCCATCAGGCCGCGGTACACGTAGGTATCAATGGTCTGGGTCACGTCGAACAGGCGTCCGGCGTTCTGCGGCACCTGGTAGAACAGGCCGAAGTCGGAATAGAAGATGCGGCCGATGGCCATGAGCGTTAAAATCATCACCGTGGGCTTGAGCATGGGAATGGTGATGTGGAAAATCTGCTGCCACTTCCCCGCGCCGTCCAGGTCGGCGGCCTCGAAAATGCTCTTGTCAATGCCCGCGATGGCGGACACGTAGATGATGGAGTTGCAGCCCGCGAACTTCCACAGGTACACGAGGGTCAATATGAACGGCCAGGGGCCGGTGGTGGTGTACCAGTTGACGGGCTCCGTGCCCAGGGCCTTCGCTACCGTGTTGTTCATGAAGCCCGTGTCGGCGTTCAGGAAGGCGTACACGATGAACCCGATCACCACCCAGGACAGCAGGTTGGGCAGCAGCAGCGACGCCTGGAAGAACTTGACCCGGCGGCGCGTGCCCAGCTCATGCAGCAGGATCGCCAGGAAGATGGAGAAGACGGTGCCCAGCACGATGAACGCCGCGTTGTACAGCAGCGTGTTGCGGGTGATCAGCCAGGCGTCCCGGGTGCGGAACAGGAACTCGAAGTTTTCAAACCCGCACCAGTCGCTGCCGAAAATGCCCTGGAAGTAGTTGTAGTCCTTGAAGGCCAGGAACACCCCGAACATGGGAATGTAGTTGTTGATGATCAGGTACAGGATGCCGGGCAGGGCAATCACCAGCAGCTGCCATGTGCTGGCCCGCCCCCGGCCCGTCCGTTTTGCTTTCATGGGCTTTCCCCCTTTGGCTTTGTGTGTTTGACTCAGAATAATATTGATGTCCAATAAGTTCTTGAACTTACGGGTAGCAGAATGTATGGATAAGCTACGATAGTTAGATTGTCATCCTGAGCGCATCCGGACGCGAAGGATCTCATTGCTGGGTAGTATGTTGCTTGATTCATCTTGTTACTATGAGATCCTTCGCGTCCGGATGCGCTCAGGATGACAATGATAGTTTCGTACTTTATAGTATCTTGATCGCTTTGTTGCTTCTTTTTAAGTTGATGACATTGCCCCTCAAGGGGAAGGCTTTTGGAACTCTGTACTCTGAAAGAAAAACCCGCGGCGCGGCCGGAAGGGTCGCGCCGCGGAAAGGTGGAGCGGATTACTTGCCCTGGCCGGCCAGCCATTCATCCAGCTGAGCCTGCTTGGCGGCGATGATGTCGCCCAGGCCCGCGTCGCTCAGGCGCTGGAGGAACACGGGGATTTCCGTTTCGGGATCCACCGCGCCGGTCATGAGGCCGGGAAGGTACTGCTCGATCACGTTGCTGACGGCGGTGTACTGGGTCTTGACCCGCTTGTTGTCAAAGGTGAAGCCCATGGCAGCGGAGGTTTCGGCGTTCTTGTTCTGCTCCTTTTCCCATTCCAGGGATTCAAAGCTGGTGCCTTCCATGGGATACATGAGGAAGAAGTTGCCGAAGGTGCCGCAGGAGAGCTGGGCAGTGTAAGGCACGCTGGCGGCTTCCAGGCCGTCGGGATAGCGCACGGTGCCGTCGTCGTTCTTCACATAATCGCGGCCTTCGATGCCGTAAATCACCAGGTTGATGATGTCAGGATCGCAGAAGGTGAGGTTCAGGAACTTGAGGGCGGCATCCGGCACCTTGGAGGTGGAGGAGACCATCCAGCTCAGGGCGTTCACGGCACTGGTGTCCAGGAACGCGCTGCCCACGATCTTCGCGCCCAGCTTGTAGCCGCCGCACTGGGCTTCCAGAGACGCGGCGGTGTCGGCTTCGGGATAGCTGTAGGCGGCCACGTAGCAGAAGTAGTTGCCGCTGCTCATGAGCTCGGCGGCGGTGGAGGAGGTGGTGGCGGCGTCCTTCATCACCAGGCCCTCGTTGTACCAGGTGCGGGCCAGCTCGCAGGTGGTCTTGAAAATGTCGGAGGCGTAGTAGTCCACCACGGTCATTTCGCCGTTCATCAGCACGCCCTTGGGGGAATAGTAGTCGTCGGAGAGGTAGTCCACGTGGGGAATAGTCAGGTTCAGGCCGATGTTGCCGCTGTTGACGGCAGCCAGGGGCGTGATGTCGGGCTTGGCTTCCTTGACCTTGCGGAAGATGTCGGTCAGGTCGTTCACGGAAGAAACGGCGCTCATATCCAGGCCCAGTTCATCCGCGATGTCCTGGCGGTACACCACCATGGGGGTCAGGGCAATGGGCTTCAAGGTGGGGATGCCGTAGATGCGGCCCTTCTTGCTGCAGGCGTCCAGCCATTCCTGGCCCACCAGCTCGCAGGCTTCGGGGGCATCCGCGGCCAGCATATCGGTCAGGTCGCGGGCCATGCCGGTGCTGACGCAGTTGTTGAAGTCGCCCAGGCTCTCGAACAGGTCCACCTGGTCGCCGCCCTGGAGCATCAGGCTCACCTGGGAGGAGTAGTCCCAGATCACGATGGGCATCAGCTTCACTTCCACGCCGATCTTTTCCCGGGTGATTTTGTTGATTTCTTCTTCCACCACGGCCAGGTCTTCGGCGGTGGGGATGTTGTTGAAGGTGGCATAGGACATGACAACCTTGTCATAGCTTTCCGCCTGCGCCGCGCCGACGATGCAGCAGAGCATCATGAGGGCCAGCAGGAGAGAGAACGTCTTTTTCATACTTTTTCCTCCTTATATCCGTATAGATTGGATTGTCAGCTACAGTATAATCAATCGTCCTGGCGCGCGCTTTATTTTTTGACGTTTTTCTTTTTGATTTTGAAAACAAAAACGCCGCTGTTCCGGCGCGGTTCCCGCATACGGAAAAAAGTCGTTGGACGGCGGTTTTGAACGATTGATTTTTTTTCTGAAAAATATTATATTTTTCTTGTAACGAATTTGCGATTTCTCCGTCTAACCGACGAGACCGGATGAAAGGAGGTGAGCATGTGACCCAGGAAAAGCTGTACGAAACCTATTACATGCGGGTATTCTCCTTCGTCATGACGCTGGCGGGCGACCGGGTGCAGGCGGAGGAAATCACCCAGGAGACCTTCTTCCGCGCCTTTTCAAAGCGAAGCGATTTCCGGGGAGAATCGGACGAAGCCACCTGGCTGTGCGCCATCGCCAGGAATCTGTTCCTGGACGAGAAACGGCGGCAGGGCAAACAGGAGGCTTTGCCGGAGGAACTCCCCGACACGGGAAAGGGCATCGAGCAGACCGCCGCGGACCGGGACACCTCCTTCCGCATCCACATGGCGCTGCACGCCCTGGAGGAGCCGTACCGGGAAGTGTTTGAACTGCGCGTCTTTGGCGAACTGAGCTTCCGGGAAATCGGGATGATCTTTGGCAAAACGGAAAACTGGGCCCGGGTCACATACCACCGCGCCCGGCTCAGGCTACAGGAAAGGATGGATGAAAGCAATGGATTGTGACGTGATTCGTGATCTGCTGCCGCTGTACGCGGATGAAGCATGCAGCGAAAAAAGCCGCGCCCTGGTGAACGAGCATCTGCTGGACTGCGCGGATTGCCGGGCGATGCTGGAAAAAATCAAGGAAACGGAAATCGAAAACAACCTGAAAAGCGAAAAGGAATCCGTGCTCCAGTACGGCATCAAGCAATTCAAAAAGCGCACGGCCGCCGTGGGCTCGGCGGTGTCCGGCGCGTTTCTGGTTCCGATTTTGATTTGCCTGTTTCTGTTCAGCTCGCCCCTGGGCTGGATCGACATTGTGCTGGCTTCCCTCTGCGTGGCCGCGTCCGTGAGCGTGGTGCCCATCATGGTGCAGGAGGATAAGTTTTTCTGGATGCTGTGCGCGTTTACGGCCAGCCTGATGGTGCTGCTGGGCGTTATCTGCATCCACGGCCACGGCAACTGGTTCTGGATCGCCTCCAGCGCGTCGCTGTTCGGCCTGGCGGCGGTGGGCCTGCCCTTCACCCTGAAAGCGCGGCCCATGAAAAAGCTGATTGGCAATTACAATCCCTGGATCGTCCTGGGCGGCATCGATGTGGCGCTGTTCTTTATCATGATGAGCATGATCGGTTCCCACGGGAAGCTGACGCTCGGCACCATCCTGTTTACCGTCGGCGTGCTCGCCGGCGTCGGGATCGTTGTTTCTGAAATTCTGCGGAGGAGGGGAAATAAAAATGAAAAATAAGATGATGAAGGTTTTGCCTGTTGTTTGCGCTTTGGTTTTGCTGGCGGCGGCGGTGCAATGGCTGCCCATGGCCCGCGCGGAGCAGTATCAGGTCGGCGATGCGGAAATCACCGCGCCCGTCAAGAACCTGGAAATCGATTGGACAAGCGGGAAGGTGCGCATCGCGTACCACAGCGGGAACAGCGTCAAGATCAGCGAGAAAGCTGACGGCAGGCTCAGCGAAGACAGGCGCATGCGCTGGACGCTGGACGGGGATACGCTGAAGATTCAGTACGAAAAACCGGGATTCCATCTGTTCTCGTTTATCTCCCCCAAGAAGGAACTGACCGTTGCCCTGCCGGAGGAGCTCGCCCTGCGGGATGTGCGCATCGCAACCACCTCTGCGGACATGGACATTCCCGCCCTGCGCGCGGACAGCTTGCAGCTCAACACAACGTCGGGGGATATCCGCGCGGCGGTGAACGCCGGGAGCATCAAGAGCAAGCTGACTTCGGGGAATATTGAGCTGCAAGTCATGAATACCGCCGAGGAAATTGAGATCGGGTCAACCTCCGGCAGCATCACCCTCCAAGCGCCCGGCGCCAGGGACAAAATCAAGCTGAACTCAACCTCCGGCGCCATCCGCGCCACGGCAGGGCAGACCGATCAATTCAAGGCGGCCTCCACTTCGAGCGACATCCACGCGGTCATCGGCGAAGCGAAGAAAACGGAAATCAAAAGCACCAGCGGCAAAGTCATTGTGGAAATTGGCCGGATGGAGGAAGTGGACATACGCACCGTTTCCGGCGGCGTGACAGTGTACCTGCCGGAAAAACCGGGATTTACGGCGCGTGTCGAAACTGTCAGCGGGCATATTGAAAACAAGCTGCCCCTTGCGAAACAGGGAAAAGACTTCCTCTCGGGGGATGGGAGCGGCACAGTGGAGATTCGCACCACTTCCGGGGATATTATGATCGACAAATATTCGGAATGAACATGATAAACTATCTACCTTGGTGTAAAGGAAAACGAAGCAGGGGCGGCACAGGCCCCTGCTTCGTTACTCTTCATGCGCGGCTCAGAAGGTCACGCCTTCAAAGCCCTGCCACACGTTTTTTCCGCTGTAGGTTCTCGCCTTCGCCTGGCCGCGCAGAACCTTGAGCACCGGCAATGCCATCGCCTCCTGCTCCATTTCGCCCGGATACACATGAATGGGAGCGATCCAGCCGCAGCGTTCCCGGATGCCCGCGGTGATGTCGTCAAAGCGCATCAGCCCGCCGGTCAGCAGAATGGCGTCCACGCGGCCGCAGAGCACGGCGCTCATGGCCCCGATGCTCTTGCAGATCTGGTAGATCATGGTGTTCCAGACCAGCGCCGCTTTCTTGTCCCCCTGTTCCACCAGCGCGTGAATCGTGTCGGAGTTGGACGTGCCGAACAGGCTGACGAACCCGCCGGAGCGGGAGCACATCCTGCGCACATCGTCGACGGTTCGCTGGATATCGCCATGGGATTCCAGGTAGTCCAGCAGCTCCAGCACCGGTACGCTGCCGATCCGGGTGGGGGCAAAGGGGCCGTCACCGTCGGCGCCCATGGTGCCGTCGATCATGCGGCCGTGGTCATGCGCGCTGACGGTCACGCCGCCGTCAATGTGGCCGACGATGAAATTGCAGTCCTCGTACCGCCTGCCCATGGCTTCGGCGTGGGCCTCCGCCACCGCTTTGGGATTCAGCACGTGGGAGTGCGGGGTGCGGTACAGGCCGCGGATGCCGGTCAGCCGCGCGTAATCGCAGTATTCGTCCACGTTGGTGGGGTTCAGCGTGTAGGCGGGCTTATGATAGGCCAGGGCAAATTTCCAGGCCAGCATGACGCCCAGCTTCGCCGCGTGCTCGCTGCCGCCCACAGCCGCTTCGGTGTCGTCATACAGCTTCTGGTCGATGGCGGTCACGCCGCTGGGCTGGGTGCAGGCGCTGCCGCCGCGGCCGACAAATACGTCAATTTCGGAAGGGTCGGTGCCTTCCTTTTCCAGCATATCCAAAATAACCTGATACCGAAAAGGCACCTGACCGTTGACATGCGGATACTTCAGCAGAACCGGCGCGTCGTGGAACTGGCTTCTTTCATACAGTTCTTTGTCATTGAGAAAGAGGCTGATCTTGGTGGATGTGGACCCGGGGTTGATAATCAGCAATTTGTAGTTCTTTTCCATCTCTGCGGTATCAGGAAGTTCCTTTGAGGGGACGCTTCAAGCTGCTCCTTCTTCTTTTCGTATGCCCCGCCGCCCGTCGGGCCGACGCGGACAAAGAACATTATTCTTCACAGACTCCTGATTTCCTGCCTGCATCGCTGCTTTTTCTGCATTGCGACACCGGAAAAGAACCCGCCGGCAAATCCGCGCTGCCCCAAGCGCCTTTGAGCATGGAAAAACCTTATTTCCGGACGGTCACGGCGCAGTCCCCCAAGGTTCCGGACGCGGCCTTGCCGGTCAGCAGCACGTTGGTTCCGATGGCGAGGCTGGACGTATCGGCAGCGGAGGCAAAGGGAATCTGCCAGGAGCCGTCGTAGTAAGGATCCTGCAGCAGATTCGTCCCGGCAATGCGTCCGTAGGCGGTGAAGGATTTGCCCTCAAAGGTATCCGGGTTGTACAGGATGTTCAGAATCTGCACCCTTTCCAGGGTGCCGCTCATGGCGAGCATGTTCAGCTCGGCGGTGGCGCCCGCGTATTCCGTCTCCGTCGCCACATCCGCGTCCTTGATCCAGTAGCCGTCCAGGGCCTGCTCATCTTTGGCGAAAGTGCCGGTTACCGTAATCAGGGAGCCGGTGGGCGGCAGGCTCTTTTCGTCCTTGGGCACGATTTCCCATTGCCAGTCACAGCACTGGGTGTTGTCCAGATAGCCCCACACATAGTAGCGCGGCTTGCCCGCCCAGGCGTCCTGAATGACGGCGAACACGCCGGTCTTGGTCACGGACGTGTTTTCATACTGGGGCCCGTAATTATTATAAAAGATATTCTGATAAAGCAGGTATTCCGCCTGGTTGAGAAGCACGGGCACCTCGGTGACGGTCTTTTTGCCCGCGTTTGCGGTGTCTGTTCCGCTGCCGGAGGAGCAGGCGGAACAAAGCAAAACCGTCATAAGAAGCAGTACCGGGAAAACGATTTTATTGATTTTCTTCATCGTTTCATCACGCCTTTCTGCGGTTCACGCCCAGCCGGGCCAGGAGGGAAAAAATCAGGAACGCGGCGATGTCCACCGCCACGATGGTGGAGCCCACGGGCGTGCTGCCCAGGATGGATACCAGCATGCCGATCAATGCGCAGCTGACCGACAGCACCGCCGAGCAGATGGTGACGCCCTTGAAGGAGCGGAACAGCCGCATGGCGCTGACGGCGGGGAAGATGATCAGTGCGGAAATCAGCAGGGAACCCACCAGGTTCATGGCCAGTACGATGATGACCGCCACCACCACGGCAATGAGCAGGTTGTAGACTTCCGCTCTGACCCCCGCCGCCCGGGCAAAGTCCTCGTCAAAGGTGACGGCGAAAATCTTGTTGTAGAACAGCAGGAAGATCACCACCACCGCGATGGACAATCCGATGCACAGCCACACTTCCAACGGCGTCAGCGTCAGGATGGAGGTGGAGCCGAACAGGCTGGTGCATACGTCGCTGGACACGTTGCTGGAGGTGGGGAACAGGTTCAGCAGCATGTAACCCACCGCCAGGGTGCCCACGGAAATCATGGCGATGGCCGCGTCCCCCTTGATCTTGGCGTTCTGCCCGGAGCGCAGCAGCAGCACGGCGCAGAGCACGG
>CADBCX010000002.1 GCA_902793245.1 uncultured Eubacteriales bacterium
ATTTCTGCACAATCTCAAGTATATCAGGAAAACCCTGTGATGTTTTTTATTTCAAGGCTTCTCTCTCATTCTCTACCCACTGGTTGTAGGGAAGAACCTCTTTTCTTAAGATTTTAGAAGAAGAACGGCATCAGAACCCGAGCTTCCGAATGGCTTCCACCAGGTTTCTGCCGTAGGTTTCAGCGCCGAGGCAGTTGGGATGCAGATTGTCCAGGAAATATTCGGGCAGGTGCGGCACCAGTTTAAACCCGTCCACGATGGATACGTTGGCATAGCGCCCCGCAATCTGCTTTACCTTTTCGCAGAAGCTGACCAGCGTCGGGATCCCTTCCGGAGAATCGCCGCGCCAGAGGGGGGAAATGCACAGGATGGGGATGGCGCCGCCATAGATGCCGATCAGGGTTTCATAGTATTCCTCCACGGCTTCCATGGTTCTGCTGCCATACTGGTTGGTGCCCAGCGCCACGATGATTTTGTCGGGGGTATAGCCCTCCATTTTCATCAGCGAGTGCTTGTCGTACACATACCCCCCGATGCCCTGGTTGATGATGTCGTAATTCAGCAGCCGGTTCGCCACGCTCACATAGGTCATGGCGGAACGGAGCGGGCCGAAGCCCTGGGTAATGGAATCGCCAAGCCAGAGCACTTTTTCATTTTTGGCTGCGGAGGCAACATCCGCGTCGGTTTCAAAGCGGCGAATCAATACCGTGGCGTCGGCGGGCAGGTACACCGTAACGCGCTTTTTCCCGGCGGGCAGCGAGAATGTCAGCGTTCCTTCCTTGTCCAGGTTCTTTACATAACGGATGTCCGCAATCAGGCCGTCCACGGCCATCTCAAAGGAGTCGAGGGAACCTGTCCAGATAATCTGATAATCAAAGGCGATGCGCTCCGCCTCGGTCACGAATTCCAGCGTTTTCGCGGTGGTGGCCATGCAGCGGTCGTACCAGAAATCGAACGCTTTTTTAAAGTATTCCATCTGTGCCTTTGTGTACTGAAAAGCCTGCAGCCACCCATCCCCGGTTTCTTCAAAGGAATATGCGCCAAAGTAGATTTTTTTCAGTTCCTCGTTGCTCAGCAGCATGGTTCTTGCCCCACTTTCCCTTTTTTTGACAAAGCATTTCCCCTCAATATCAATATCCATTATATACCTGTTTTTTGTTCTTCTCAACTGCCCATATCGTTCGATTCCCGGTAAAAAGAGGAGAAAAAATATCCATTTCGCAAATAGACAAAAACACGCCCGCGCGCTTCGTCGCGGCGGGATGATGTGCTGTTTTCATACTTTTCTTTTTAAATTCTTAACAACCATGTTATGAAGGGTAACGAAGCAGGGGCCTGTGCGGCCCCTAAACCCCGCACCAGGGGACTTCGCCCCCTGGACCCATTTAGCGGAATCTGCTTGAAAAGAAAATCCAACTTGATTCCCGCTGTTGCTTGGAGGAACGCTGAAGTCAGGGCTGGTTCCGTTGTGCTTCTGGCCCGGCGGCGAAGCCGCCAACCCGGATGCTTCGCATCCGGGGAAAGCCTGGGAATAATCCCCAGGGGAAAGCGAGCTTTCCCCCTGGGATTTTCCCGGCTTTCTTGGGCCAGAAGCCCTCAAACTTTCGTAAATCCCAGCGCGGCAGGCGGAAGTTGTCGGTTTCTTCCAACGGCGTTATTTCGCCAGGTGCGGGTCCAGGGGGATCATCCCCCTGGTGGGGCCTGGGGTGAAACCCCAGCGTAACCTCTTGTTTGATTTTCGTCCTTTACAGCAAGGCTGTTAAGATTTTAGAAGAAGGGTATTAGCCGATCACATCTTCATCGTTTGCCGGTTCCAGTTCCGCCAGGGCGGGATGGTTCGTCAGCCGCTTCACGATGCGCCAGCCGCCGCGGCTGTTGACGAGATTCTTTTCGATAGGCCGGAAACCCAAGTCCAGGTATACCTTCACCGCCAGCCAGGTGGTGGTTTGGGTGGGGATTTTCGCATATGTATAGCCCAGCCGCTTCATGATCTGGATAACATGGGAAATCATGGGCTTGGATAATCCCCGGCCCTGATACTCCCGTTTGACCGCCACCCAATGCAGCCAGCCGTCGCCGCTTTGGTCAATGCCGCGAATGTCGTAAAACGCCGTAGCGGTAGCGACCTTCTCCCCCGCCTCGTTCACCACGAACGCCATGCGCTCCGGCAGTTCCACGGTATGATCGGCATAATACCGTTTCCAGGCGTCCAGTCCTTCTTCGTAATTGCCAAACTCCTTCGCGCTCTGCTCGATGGCGATCCAGGCGTCCCGGTCGCCGTCGCGGTACATTTCATAGTGATACCCGGCGGGCAGGGGGATTTCCTTCATGTCCGTGATCTCCGCCCGCAGCATCAGTTCATAATACTTGATGCGGCTGTCATGGTTGTCCAATTCCGGCAGGGCCATGTTACGCCTCCCAATCGCACACCGCCACTTCGGGCAGACGCTTTTCGTCCACGGTCACGAGGCCGTTTTTCACGTCCACCGTGGGGATGACATGCTTGAGCGCGGGCAGCAGCATTTCCCCCCTGGATGTTTTGATCACGTACACGTCGTTGCCGCCGGGCTGCAATACGTCCTTCACGGTGCCGATTTCATTGCCGTGCAGGTCGATCACCCTGCACCCGATCAGGTCGCAGATGAAGGTCTCGTCCTCGCCCAGTTCCACCGCGTGGGCCCTGTCCACATACAGCATCAGGTTCCGCTGCTTTTCCGCCGCGTCCCGATCCTTCACGCCATTCAGCCGCAGGTACACCCCATCCTCCCGCACGCTGATTTCCTCCACGGGCATTTCCGTATATCCTTCGCCCTGCTTCACAAACACAGTTTCCAGGTCCAGGAACCGATCCGGGTCGTCGGTGTCGGGCCGCACCTTCACCAGTCCCTTGATGCCCTGGGGGCGCAGCACCTGGCCGATCAATAAATATTCCGACAGCATCGCGTTTTTTCTCCATTCATCATTGCAATCGCTCCAAGGGAGCGTGTTTTTACGGTTGCGTTCTCCGTGTTCCAATATTACAATACTCCGATTCAAAAGGAATTACAAGCAAAAATTGAAAACAAATCTGTGTCGAACCTGTAAAAATACAGAACGGTCGTTGACTTTGCCAAAATGCTATGCTATATTTTTTCTGTATTTTTCGACGCTTTGGGGGAGGGTTTTATAACGTGCAAACCGGAAAAAAAGGAATCAGCACGATAAAAGCTTTGTTTTTGGGCGCACTCCTGTCTTTATTCTTATCCATTGATTTTTCGGGCGCGGTTCTCCTGGACAGCCCGGAGCCTCATGCGCTGAGCGAACGGCTGCTTGCCTGCTGGCATACGTTTGGCTCCACGCAGGTGATACTCCCGTTTCTGATCGGGCTGCTCGTTTACAAAGCGAAGGAAAGCGCAGGCGGGAAGCCGTCCGTTTCTCTTTCCGTGACGAGCTGTGTTTTTGGGCTGCTGAACACACTCGGCCAGCAGATGTATCATAACGACCGCCTGTTTTCTTCGCTTCCCGGCAAGGCCATGATGGGGTGTTACGCGTTTTCCTGTGCCTTCGTGTTTTATTGCGCAGGCGCGCTTGTCCTGCATCATCTGCACAAATTGGGCAGTCCGTCTGAATCCCCGGAACCGTCCTGCGCTCCGAAAAAGCTGTTTTTCCTGTCCTTTGGCATAATCCTGGCGGGATGGCTTCCCTGGATGATTTCCTATTATCCGTTCAGTGCCGATTGGGATGTGTATTTTCCCATCCAGCAATACCTGGGCATGGCGCCTAAAACAACGCACCACCCCTGGTTTTATTGCAGCAGCGTCGGCTTCTTTTATCAGCTTGGGCTACTCCTGGGAGACAAAAACGTTGGGATTTTTCTCTATGTCCTGCTGCGGGCCCTGCTCATGTCGGCGCTCTATTCTTCCCTCGTTGTCAAGCTGAAAAAGCGGGGCTTGAAATCCATCGTATGCTGGGGAATCATCCTGTTTTACGCCCTGGTGCCTGTTTGGGGCGCTTACGCGAAGCATGGATTCAAGGATACGATCATCTGCCCGCTTTTCTGCTGGTTCATTGTGTCTCTCATCGAAACAGGCGAATGTATCGGGAGGGGCGAGATCAACGGTAAAACCTTCCTGGACCTGGGGTTCAGCGTCCTGTCCATATCGCTGTTCCGAAATACCGGAATCCTGATCGCCGTGCCTGTCGTACTGCTGCTGATCCTTTCCGTCATCGTATCTCCCCGGTATCATAAAGCAAAGCTGCGCGTCTGCGCAATGCTTTCGCTGGGCGTCCTCCTGTTCGGGGGGTATATGATCTATATCCGTACAGTTGAAAAGGTCGGCCCCGGCCCCGCAATCGAGGCCCTGTCCATCCCCCTGCAGCAGACCGCGAGAACTGTACGGGATCATGAAAATGAAATCACGCAGGAAGAACGGGACGCAATCGGGAATGTGCTTGACATCGATCAACTGGGAAAGCGTTACAATCCGCTGATTTCCGACCCGATAAAAGGCCTGTCCCATTTTCAAATGGAATATGTGCCGGACTATTTCCGCGCCTGGTTTTCCATGTTCTTCAAATATCCCACGGCATACGTGGAGGCCGCCCTTGGCCAAAGCTACGGCTATTACGCCTTTACCGGGGATCAGGCGCTGCATGCCGGCAACTGGAACTGCGGCATGACCATTTTTGACTGGGTCAAGGATCCAAGATTTACTGAGTCTTTCACCTGCGACTACGTTGAGGCGTTCGCCGGAATCCGCTTTTTCCTTGACGAATGGGCAAAAATATGGCATCAGATTCCTTTGCTGAACCTGACGGACACAAAGGCCGTTTACACCTGGTTTATCATTCTGATCGGCGTGCTGATGATTCAAAAAAAGCGGCTGACCGCGCTGATTCCCATTTTTGCCTTTGTATTAATGATCCTTTCCTGCTGCGCTTCCCCCGTAAACGATTGCTTCCGCTATTTCGGGCCGGCAGCAGCGGCAGCGCCGGCATGCCTGATGCTGGTTTTTCCCAATTTGCAAAAGAAAGAATAAGAGGGTCAGAATATGGATAAGATCGCCGTATTGATTCCTTGCTACAATGAAGAAATAACCATCCGGAAAGTCATCGAGGATTTTAAGGCGGTATTGCCGGAAGCGGTTATTTATGTCTATAACAATAACTCCACAGATAACACCCGGCAAATCGCGCAGCAGGCCGGAGCTGTCGTCCGGGACGAATACATCCAGGGGAAAGGCAATGTGATACGGCGGATGTTCCGGGAAATAGACGCTGAATGCTATATCATCACAGACGGCGATGATACCTATCCGGCAAAAAACGCCCGTGCCATGGCAGATCTGGTATTGACCAAGAAGGCGGACATGGTGATCGGGGATCGGCTTTCTTCCAATTATTATAAAGAAAACAAGCGGTTGTTTCACAGCTTCGGCAACAATTTGGTATGCAGCAGCATCAATATGCTTTTTCACAGCGATATCAAGGACATTATGACCGGTTACCGCGCGTTCAGTTTCCTGTTTGTGAAAACGTTTCCCGTTCTGTCCAGGGGATTTGAAATAGAAACAGAAATGAGCATTCACGCGGTCGATAAAAACATGTTTGTCCAAAATGAAATCATTGAGTACAAAAACCGGCCGGAGGGCAGTGTTTCCAAATTGAATACTTACCGCGACGGCATCAAAGTGTTGCTGACGATTTATAAACTGTTCAGGATCTATAAACCGACTGTGTTTTTTTCCGCGCTGGCGCTGATTCTGTTGGTGATCTCGATTATCCTTTTCCTGCCGATCTTTGCGGAATATCTGAAGACCGGTCTTGTGCCGCGGATCCCCACGTTAGTTACAAGCGGGTTTGTCATGATGGCGGCAATTCAAGCCTTTTTCTCCGGCATGCTGTCTGAAAATATCCAGAAGAAAGACCGCCAGGATTTTGAATTCAGGCTCAATCTGCTTTACGGTGAACTGGAGAGAAAAAAACGGGAAAGCGCATGCAGAGAGAACGCAAAATAAAACCCCGGGGTTTTCTCAAATATATATAAAAATGGCGTGAAATTCCAACCGGTCAGGCGGAATTTCACGCTGTTTCATTTTGATCAATATAGTTTGATCAAGCCCGGTTTTATTGAATTTCAACAAACACCGGCTTGGCGTCTTTCGCTGTGGCGGCTTTGACCAGGGTACGAATGGCCTTGGCGATGCGGCCCTGCTTGCCGATGACCTTGCCCATATCGTCGGGGGCCACGGTCAGCTCCAGGATAATGGCTTCGGGCCCTTCCGTTTCCATCACCTGCACCGCGTCGGGGTCATCCACCAGCGATTTTGCCAGGAAAAGAACGAGTTCCCGCATGGACATTCCTTTCTTAGCCTTCGATCGCGCCGGACTTCTTGAGCAGAATGCGGGCGGTATCGGTGGGCTGGGCGCCGTTCTTGATCCACTGCTGAGCCTTTTCGTTGTCGATCTTGATATCGGCGGGCTGTTTCATGGGATCGTAGTAGCCGATTTCCTCGATGAAGCGGCCATCGCGGGCGTTGCGTTCGTCAGCAACGACGATGCGGTAGAAGGGGTGCTTTTTCATGCCCATTCTCTTGAGACGGATTTTCACAGCCATGGTAGTTTTTCCTCCCTAAATTGATTTGTGAATGTATGGTAATCATAGGATTATGATAACCGCGAAATGAGTGTGGAGTTTGGAGTGTGGAGAGTGGAGTTATATCGCATGATGAATGTGGATTCTGTTTCACTCCACACTCCACTCTTCACACTCCACACTTATTGAAGTCCCTTCATGTTCCTCATGGCGCGCATCATGCCGCGCTTATTGCCCATCATCTGCTTCATCATTTTCTGCATCTGCTCGAACTGGCGGATGAGGGCGTTCACATCCTGCACGGTGACGCCCGCGCCCGCGGCGATGCGCTTGCGGCGGGAAGCGTTCAGGATGGAGGGGTTGTGGCGCTCCTTGAGGGTCATGGAGCAGATGATGGCCTCGGGCTTCTTGAGGGCGTTGTCGTCCACTTCCACGTCCTTGAGCTTGCTGCCCACGCCGGGGAGCATGCCCAGCACGTTCTGCAGCGGCCCCATTTTCTTGATCTGACGCATCTGATCCAGGAAGTCGTTCAGATCCATGTCCGTGGGGTTTTTCTTGTTTTTGGCGGCCAGCTTTTCGGCTTCTTCCGCTTCGGCGGCGGAAGTGGCCTTTTCGATCAGGGTCAGGATGTCGCCCATACCCAGGATGCGGCTGGCCATGCGTTCGGGATGGAAGGGCTCGATGTCGCCCAGCTTTTCGCCGGTGCCCGCGAACTTGATGGGTTTGCCCGTCACGGCCCGCACGGAGAGCGCCGCGCCGCCGCGGGTGTCGCTGTCCAGCTTGGTGATGATCACGCCGTCGATGCTCAGCTTTTCATCGAAGGTTTTCGCCACGTTCACGGCGTCCTGGCCGGTCATGGCGTCCACCACCAGCAGGATTTCCTGGGGACGGACGGCGGCCTTGACCTCCTGCAATTCTGTCATCAGCGCTTCGTCGATGTGCAGGCGGCCGGCGGTGTCGATGATCAGCACGTCCTGGCCGTAATACCGGGCGTATTCCACCGCTTCCTTGGCGGTCTTGACAGGGTTCTGGGTGCCCTTCTCGAATACCGGCGCGCCGATCTGCTCGCCCACCACCTGCAATTGCTTGATGGCGGCGGGGCGGTAAATGTCGCAGGCGGCCAGCAGAGGCTTCTTGCCCTGCTTCATCAGGTAGCCCGCCAGCTTGGCGGCCATGGTGGTTTTACCTGCGCCCTGCAAGCCGCAGAGCATGTAAATCGTCGGCACCGAAGGCGACCAGGTCAGCTTGGCGTTGCTGCCGCCCATGAGCGCGGTCAGCTCTTCGTTCACGATCTTGATGACCTGCTGCCCGGCGTTCAGGTTGGCAAGGATTTCCGCGCCGATGCAGCGCTCGGTGGTCTTTTTGATGAAGTCCTTGACCACCAGGTAGTTCACGTCGGCTTCCAGCAGGGCCATGCGCACTTCGCGCATCGCGTCCTTGATGTTCTGCTCGGTGAGTTTGCCCTTGCCGGTCAGCTTTTTAAACGCTTTTTGCAGCTTGTCCGAAAGCCCTTCAAAGGCCATTACGCTTCCTCCTGATTCAACAATTCATCGATCCAGCGGCGGGCTTCGTTTAAATGCCCTTCCGTGTCCTTCGTGGCCCGCACCCGTTCCAGCGCCGCCTTGCAGGCCCGCAAGCCCGTTTCCATCTTCCGGAATTTTTCCAGCAGCCCCAGCTTTTCTTCCAGGGCGGTCAGCTGCTTTTCCGTGCGGTTCAAGGTGTCGTGCACGCTTTGCCGGGAGACGGAAAACTGCCCCGCGATCTCGGCCAGGGAGTAATCCTCCTCCCAGTGCAGCCGGGCCATTTCCCGCTGGTTGTCGGTCAGCATGTCGCCGTAGAACGCCAGCAGCCAGGAGAGCGTGACCTTCTTTTCCATCGTGGAAAATGCTTCTTTTGCCATGGCGTCCCGCTTCCTCCTGTCAAGCCGCGTTCCTTGACAAGGGTATATTATACACGGTTTTTAACAGTTGTCAAGTGGTTTTCCTTGACAGAAATACTTTTCATTGGATGGTTGTTGTGATATGATGGAGCAAAAGGGAGGGATGCGGCGTGTTTCGGGAACTGGTGAGAAAGAAGCAGCAGATTTCAAACGAAGAATGCGTGAGGGTTTTGAAGGAAGAACTGCGGGGCGTGCTGAGCGTGCAGGGGGACGACGGCTACCCTTACGGCCTGCCCATCAACCATTATTACAATGAGGATGACGGCTGCCTGTATTTCCACAGCGGCAAGACGGGCCATAAAATCGACGCCATCCGCCGGAACGATAAGGCGTCCTTCTGCGTGTATGATCCCGGTTTCCGCAAGGAAGGCGCCTGGGCGCTGAATATCAGAAGCGTGATCGTGTTCGGACGGGTTGAAATCATCGACGACCGGGAAACGGTCTATGAGATTTCCCGCCGTTTGAGCCGCAAGTTCACCCGGGACGAAGCCTACATCGACTCCGAAATCGCCCGCTCCGGCCCCGGCACCCTCATGTTCCGCCTGGTGCCCGAGCATATGACGGGGAAACTGGTGAATGAATCGTAATGATTGTGTTGCAAATTGCTTCATTTTGAATTATAATAGAAGCAGGAGGTGGTCAAAATGACAACGGTCAGCGTCCGTCTGGATGATCGCGACAAGCAGGACCTGGATGCGCTTTGCGCCGAATTGGGAATGAATATCGCGACTTTCTATTCCATCTATACAAAAAAAGCGCTGCGTGAATGGAAAATTCCGTTTGAGGTCTCTGCCACAAGAGACAGTCAGGTCCTGGATGATCTTTACGGCAAATTGGCGATTGCCGAAAAAGAACGCTCCGATGGCCTGATGCTCGATGGACCGGCAGCTATGGCGAAGCTGATGGAGGAATAAAAATGTACGTTTACCGAATCACTCCGTCAGCCTATCGGGATTTATCTGAAATCAAGCGATATATCCGGGAAGAACTCTCTTCTCCGGAAAGCGCCGATCAATTGATACAGGCGTTCATGAAAGCTTTCGAGAACGCCTGTATGTATCCGTTCTCTTTGCCGCCGGTTCAGGACCCTCGGCTTCAAGCGAAAGGGTATCGAAAGTTGATCGTAAAAAACTATATTGCGTTTGTACAGGTTCGCGGGGAAACAGTGGAAATCATGCGTGTGTTGTATTACGGAAGAGGCTATCAACGCTTACTATAAAAAATAGTTGCAATCAAATGATAAATCTGTTAAAAACCTCTGCTTTCCCTTGCGTTTCCTGCGTTTCCGGGGTACAATAAGGCGGTATGAAGGAATGGCATTTTTTGTTGGGAATGGTTGCTCAATCCTGGCAGGATTTGGGCAGGCCGGGCCGCGTGACGGCGGCGGTGTCGGGCGGGGCGGATTCGGTGGCGCTGCTGCAAGCGTTGGCTGAGCTGGCCCGAACGGAGAAGATGGATGTATCCGTGGCCCACGTAGACCACGGCCTGCGGGAAACCTCGGGCCGGGACGCGGCGTTCGTGGCGGAAATGTGTGGGAATTTGCATATTCCCTGCAAGGTCTGCCGGGTGCGGGTACAGGGAACGAGCGAGGACGCGGCGCGCCGGGCAAGGTATGAAGCGTTGGGAGAGATTTGCCGGGAAAACGGCGCGGCTGTGCTGGCCCTGGCCCATCACCGGCGCGACCAGGCGGAAACCATGCTGCTGCATCTGTTCCGGGGCAGCGGCGCGGGCGGACTGGCGGCCATGCGCGAACGGGTGGAACGCAGGGAACTGCTGCTGTGGCGGCCCCTGCTGAATGTGTCTCCCGAAACCATTCGCGCCGCGCTGATTGAAAAAAGGATTCCCTGGGTGGAGGACGAAACCAACGCCCGGGACGATTACCTGCGGAACTATGTCCGCCACCGGGTTTTGCCCGCCATCACGGCCCGGTTCCCCCAAGCGGAGGAGGCCATGGGGAGGACAGCCCGCATCTTCGCGGACGAGGACGATTATTTCCGGAAAGAAGCCCGGCGCTTCCTGGCAACAGAAGGAAATGCCAGTCTGGATGGCCCCTGCCTGTGGGTACGGTGGAAGCCGCTGCAAGAGCTGCATCCCGCCCTGCGGCGGTACGCGCTCCGGCTGGCCTGCCCGGTGAAGCTGGACGCAGCCACGACGGAAGCGCTGATGGCGCTGAAACCGGGGCAGAAAATGAACCTGCCGGAGGACGGGCGGGCGGAATGCTCGGGGGAATACCTGCATTTCATTCTTGCAAACCCTGCTCCGCCAACACCCGGAAAGCTGATTGTTCAGCCCTGGCACGGGGAAACCGGCGACGGAAAGCGCGTCCAAGCTGTGAAGCGGAGCGTGTACGAACAGTGCGAACTGCGTTTCCTGCGGCCCGGCGACCGGATGCATCCCCTGGGGGCGAAGGGCTCCAAGTCCATGCAGGACTATTTTGTGGATAAGAAAGTTCCCCGGCCTTTCCGGGCGTATACGCCGCTGCTGTGCATCGGGAATCAAGTAATTTGGGCTGTCGGCATGGGCGTCGGGGAAGAAGCGCGGGTGAATCCCGGCGACGACGCGGTTTTACTTGATTATCAAGGGTATTTGCCATTCGATTGATGAAATAAAGGAGAAAAACAATGGATACGAACGCTGTCATCTATCAGGACTTGGAGCGCATTCTCGTGAAGCGGGAGGACATCGCCAAAGCGGTAAGGGAATTGGGGCAGAAGCTGACCGATAAGTTCCGGGGGGAGGACGCCCCGGTGTTCGTGTGCATCCTGAAAGGGGCCAGCGTGTTTTTCACCGACCTCATCCGGGAAATCGACCTGCCCCTGACCACGGACTTTATGGTGGTAAGCAGTTACGGCAGCAGCACCAAGAGCACCGGCGTGGTCAAGATCGTGAAGGACTTGGACAAGCCCGTGGAGGGCAAGCATGTGGTGATCGTGGAGGACATCGTGGACAGCGGCATGACGCTGCATTACCTCAAAAAGGTTTTTGCCAACCGGGAGGCCGCGTCCGTGTCCATCGTTACCTTGCTGGATAAGCCCGCCCGCCGCCGGGTGGATCTGACGGTGGACTATTCCTGCTTCAATATTCCCGACGCTTTCGTGGTGGGCTACGGCCTGGACTACGACGAAAAATACCGCAACCTGCCGGATATCGGCGTGCTGCATCCAAGAATTTACAGCGACGAAGAAAAATGATTGTCAAAAGATGACTGGTTATGCTATAATATATTGTTATCCCGATTATGCGTAGGAGGATTCTGATTTGCGTAAAGTTTCTCGCGGCCTGATCGGCTATGTCGCGATGATCGCGGCGTTTATCTTCCTGATCGTGCTTCTGTCCGGGGGCGTGAATACGGTGGACCGCCGCATCGAGTATCCCAAGCTGCTTGAGCTCATCGATCAGGGCAAGGTGGACCGGGTGTCCATCCGGAACATCTCGCTGGTGGGCCGGTACAAGGACAGCAGCGTGTCCCTGTCGGATTATCCCAGCCGCGCTTACGACTTTGAAACCACCATCGGCCCGGATTTTTATGACACCGTGCTGACCATGGCTGCCAACAAGGCGGGCGTGAGCGTGAGCGCCATTTCGGTCAAGGATCTGGGCTTTGAGATCGAGTATCTGGCCCCGGTGTCCACGCCCTGGTACATCGAAATGCTGCCCTACTTCATCCCCATCGTGCTGCTGATGGTGATGTGGTGGTACATCATGCGCCAGCAGACCGGCGGCGGCGGACGGGTGATGAACTTCGGAAAGTCCCGCGCCGCCATGGTGGACCCCAGCAAGAACAAGATCACCTTCGCCGACGTGGCCGGGGCGGACGAGGAAAAGGAAGAGCTCAGGGAAATCGTGGACTTCCTCAAAAACCCCAAGCATTACGCCGACCTGGGTGCGCGCATCCCCAAGGGCGTGCTGCTGGTGGGCCCTCCCGGCACGGGCAAGACGCTGCTTGCGAAAGCCGTGGCCGGGGAAGCGAATGTTCCCTTCTTCTCCATTTCCGGCTCGGACTTCGTGGAAATGTTCGTGGGCGTGGGCGCTTCCCGCGTGCGCGATTTGTTTGAGCAGGCCAAGCGCAACAGCCCCAGCATCGTGTTCATCGACGAAATCGACGCCGTGGGCCGCCACCGCGGCGCGGGCCTGGGCGGCGGACATGACGAGCGCGAGCAGACCCTGAACCAGCTGCTGGTGGAAATGGACGGCTTCACCGCCAACGAGGGCGTCATCGTGATGGCCGCCACCAACCGGCGGGACATCCTGGATCCCGCCCTGCTGCGTCCCGGCCGGTTTGACCGCCAGGTAACGGTGAACTACCCCGACGTGAACGGGCGCATCGCTATCCTGAAGGTGCATTCCAAGGGCAAGCCCCTGGGCCCCGACGTGGATCTGGAAAACATTGCCAAGCGCACGCCCTACGCCACCGGCGCCGATCTGGAAAATATCATGAACGAGGGCGCCATCCAGGCTGCCCGGGAAAAGCAGACCACCATCACCCAGCACCACCTGATCGAGGCCGTGGAGCGCATCCAGATGGGCCCCGAAAAGCGCAGCCATAAGGTGCTGGAGGAAGATCGCCGCATCACCGCCTACCACGAAGCGGGCCACGCCATCGTGGGCCATTACCTGCCGCTGTGCGACGACGTGCATATGATCACGGTTGTTCCCCGCGGCCAGGCCGCCGGCATGACCCTCAGCCTGCCGGAAAAGGAATTTGACCACCAGGGCAAGAAGCGCCTGCTCCAGGAAATCACCATGATGCTGGGCGGCCGGGCCGCCGAAAGCCTGACCCAGGACGACATCTGCACCGGCGCGGTGAGCGACTTAAAGCGCGCCACCGAAGTGGCCCGGGGCATGGTGACCCGCTTCGGCATGAGCGATAAGATCGGCACCGTGTACCTGAGCAACGACCAGGAAGTGTTCGTGGGCATGGAGTTCGGCCAGACCCGGGATTACAGCGAGGAAACCGCCGCCCTGATCGACGCCGAGGTTCGCGCCATCCTGACGAAGTGCTACGCCGATTCCCAGGCCATCCTGCGGGAGCACATCGACCAGCTCCGGGGCCTGGGCGAGCTGCTGATCGACAAGGAAACCGTCACCCGGGAGGACTTCCTGCGGTTCATGAACGAATCCAGCAAGCCGGAAGAAGAAAATAAAGAAGAGCCCGCGCCGGCTGACCATGAGGATATGCAGGCATGAGAAGGCCCGATTTGCATCTGCACACCACCGCGTCCGACGGTCGGTATGACGTTTGGCAGGTTGCCCGGATGGTGCAGCGGGCGGACGTGACCCTCTTTTCCATCACCGACCACGACACCATGGCCGCCCTGCCCGCAGCCGCCGACGCGGCTTACGAGCGGGGCCTTGCCTTCCTGCCCGGCGTGGAAATCAGCACCGAGGGCGACGATGAAGTGCATGTGCTGGGCTACGGCGTGAAATACGACGATCCGGTGCTGGCCGATTTCTTTCAGAAAATGCGTCAGGAACGCATGGATCGCGTGCGCCGGGTGGGGCAGAAATTAGAAGAACTGGGCATGAAGCTGCCCGTGGAAGAAATCATCGCCAACGCCGGGAGCAGCGTGGGCCGTCCCCACCTGGGAAGGGCACTGGCGGAGCGCGGGTATGTGAAGGATACCCCCGAAGCCTTTGACCGTTTTATCGGCAGGGGCAAGCCCGCCTATGTTCCTCGCATCACGCCCAGCGCGGCGGAAGCTATCGCGCTGCTGAAAAGCCGCGGCGCGGTGCCGGTGCTGGCCCATCCGCAGGAAATCCGCTGGACGATGGATTGCCTGCTTCAAAAGCTGGATGAATGGCAGGATGCCGGGCTGATGGGCCTGGAAGTGTACCATCCCGCCAACCGGGAGCATTACGCGGTATGGGACGCAATCGCCCGCAAGCGCGGCCTGCTCGTCACCGGCGGCAGTGATTTTCACACCGAAGGAGACAAACACAGCCTGATCGGCGCAACCGCCGGGGAATGGCCGGACGCGCTGCATGACGCCTGGAAGCTGTTCCGCATTTCACAGAAATAAGCGCGCAGCGTACAAAACGCAGATGATATTGTGTATCTATTGTGTATCTGTTCAGCCATTCATTGAATGGACACTTTAAATCGCTATCCAAAAGCCTTCCCCTTGAGGGGAAGGTGGGCCGCGCGGAACCAAGCCGGAGAGAGTGGACAGGAAAATTCGCGCGGCTCGGATGAGGTGGCCTCATCCTTGCTGCTTCGGGGAACACCTCATCCGTCAGGCGCGAATTGTCTCCGGTACATTGGGCCAGCTTGGCCCCGCGCCTGACACCTTCCCCTCAAGGGGAAGGCTTTGGGGTACCCCCTCTCCCTATTGCTTAATGCCTATTGCCTTAAGTGATTTAAAGTTCTTTAAAGAATCGACTGAACAACAAATCTCCCAAAACGCTGAAAACACAAGAAGGAGAAACTATGAATTTCCAACAGGGCTATCGCCCGCCGCAGCCTCCGCAGCCGCCGAAAAAGCGGAAAAACATGCTGCCCCTGGTGCTGGCGGCTGTGGTGATTTTGGCCGCGCTGGGATTTGGCGTGCATTATGCTGTCACCACGGCGCGGCGCGTGCGGGAGGAACAGGCGCGGATCAAGGCATTGTCGGACGCGGTTTCCCAGTATGACGACACCTATCTGCCCGGCATTTACGTGGACGGCATTTCCCTGGGCGGCATGACGGCCCAGGAGGGCATCGACGCGGTGCTGGCCCAGATCAAGGAGCGCCAGACCGGCTGGAGCCTGGGCCTGACCTACCGCAGCCACCTGTTCTACACCCTGCATTATTCCGATTTCGGCGTATCCACCGACGTGGGCAGCGTGTACACCCTGCTGGAACCTCTCTATCTGAAAGGCAAGCAGGGCACGCTGGAAGAGCGCAAAGCCGAAATGGATGATGTAGCCCAGAACCCCATCCATGCCTTCACCGCCGAGAGCGAAATGACCCATGGGCGGCTGGATTCCATTCTCAGCCAGATTCAGGCGGAGCTGACCCAGGAGCCCCAGGACGCATACCTGGCTTACTTTGACCCCGACAAGAGCGATCCCTTTGTCATCCAGCCCGAGCAGTACGGCGCCACGCTGGACGTGGCCTCCTTCAAGGAACAGATTCTGGAGCGCGCCGCCGAGGGAAAGAGCGGCAACCTGGAATTTCAGACCACGCCTGTCGCGCCCAAGGTGACCACCCAGGATGTCCGCGACCAGGTGACGCTGCGCAGCAAGGGCGTCACGCCCATTTCCTCCGCCTCCACCGAGGACCGCAACAGCAACATCCGCAACGCCTTTTCCTTCCTGAACGGCAAGACCGTCGGCCCCGGCGAACGGCTGAGCTTTAACAAAGTCACCAAGGACCGCACGCTCAAAAACGGCTACAAATACGCCATCGAATACGTGCTTGGCATGGAAGAAATGGGCATCGGCGGGGGCGTGTGCCAGGCCAGCACCACCATGTACCTGGCGGCGCTGCTGAGCGATTTGCAGATCATTGACCGCATTTCTCACTCCGATCCCGTTTCCTACACGACCTTCGGCCAGGACGCCACCGTGGTTTACGGGCGGCACGACCTGGTATTCAAAAATACCACCAGCGGCACCATCTATATCACCGCCAAGGTGGTGGAGAAAAAGAAAAACAGCTACGAGTGCCAGGTGTGCGTCTACGGCCCCAAGCTGGAGGACGGCGTCAGCTATACCCTGCGCACCGAAACCGTGGAAATCCTTCCCGCGCCCCTCACCGAAACCTACCAGAAGGACACCGACCATACCTACGTCACCTATAAAGACGAAGAACCTTACCAGGTGCGCAAAGCCCGCGACGGCTTTATCAACGTTACCTACCTGCAAAAATGGAAGGACGGCCAGCTGGTCGAAGAAAAATTCGTCAGCCGCGACACCTGCAAGGCCCGCGGCGCAGTCTATGCGGTGGGTACGCTGAACCGGGAATAACTCCTTCTTTTTCGTACCTGCCTGTTATGATGATCTCAGCGGCTGTTTTTCTATTATCAGCTATACTGTGAAAGGCAAAGACCGGCGGAGCGTTGCCCCGCCGGTCTTTATTTTGGGTTTGCGGACGAAATTTGCGGTTTTTGCAGGAAAAAGGGTGCAGATTGGCGAATGAGTATATTTATATGTTTTCGGAACAGGTTATCGCAGAACCGGTCTGGAAACAGGGAAATCACTGAAATGAGCGCAAAGAAGGATGAATGAATGATGTGGGTCTGTCAGCACTGTCATACAGAAAACAAAGACACTTTAGCCTCCTGTTCTGTCTGCGGCCAGCCGCGGCCTGTCCGCCGCTTCGGTTCCGCTCCGCAGACGCACGCGGCCGGGGCAGCCGTATCCTCACAGCCGGCAGGTTTGGTACAGCAGAGCAACGCCGTCCCTTCCCAAGCGTCCATCCCCGATGTGCGCACCGCGGCCCGGGCAGCTTATCAAGCGCCGGTTCAGCATGATGAGGAAGAACACGACGACGAGGAAGAATTTTATGATCAGCCCAGCCGCGGCGGTTCCATTTTCGGCAAACTGGTCGGCGGAGTGCTGATCGGGCTGCTGCCGCTGCTGGTTGGATTGCTGGCCTGGCGTCAGTACGATTTGCTGTCCGAAGCGCTGCTGCCGCTGTACCTAACCGAAAAAGCCCCGGACTGGCTGCGCTCGGTTTTTTACGGCGCGCTCACCGCCGCCGCCGTGCTGCTGGCTATGCTGCCGGGATTATGGACGATTCTTTTGTCCCGCAAGCCGCCCAAAGAAGACTGATGTGTACGTGCAGATACACGCAGGGCAGGGAAGAAATTCCCTGCCCTGTTTTTTTTGCTTATTTCCCGAAGAGGGACTTGAGCTTGCCCAAGATGCCGCCCGCGTTCTTGGCCACGTCCTCGATGTTCAGCTTGCCCTGCACGGCCTTGATGACCGCCTGGATCAGCTGATCATCCAGCTTGATGCCCAGAATGTCCGTCACGATCTTCACAGGATTCTTTTTGAACTGCTCGATCAGACTGTTGTTTCCGGTCAGCTTTTTAACCACCTGTTCAACGTACTTGGTAATGTCCTGGCTCATGGTGTTCACCTCCCTTGATGAAAAATGATCATCGAAGCCCCTTTTTTTGAGGCTTTTTTACCATGGGTTCCGCAATGGAGGCCAGCGGGTACAGCAGCACGAAGTTATACCACACTTCCAGGCCGGGACGCTCCATCACCGCGAAAACCAGCATGAAGCTGCCAATCAGCAGGATACTGTAATCCTTGTTTTTCCAGCACTTCCATTGCGCAAAGGTCAGCCACGCAAGGCAGGCTGCGGTCCACAGCACGCCCTTCAGGATGATAAAGGAAGAATAAGCGTTATCCATCACGTAGAAGTCTTCCACAATGCCAAGAGTCGATCTCCAGGAAATCGGCTGATAGATTGTCATAGGACGGCCAATCAGCGGAAAACCGAATTGATCGAAAGCAATGCCGCTCTGCACAAACCGCATTGCCGTGGACCTCAGCGGCGTTCTGTAGAAAGTATTTGTCACCCAATCCTTCTCCAGGCTCAGCACAATGGTAGCCAGACAGCAGATCACAGGCAGGCAGATGGCCAGCCACGCAAAGAATCCCGGCTTTTTTCCGGGTTTCCTCTCCCGCCGATCCAGCCAGCCCGCCAGCAGCGTAATCGGCGGGAAAGCCAGCGACAGCACGGCGATGGTTCTGCACCCGACCACGAAATACATGAACACCCCGCCCGCCCAGAACAAGGCGAACGTCAGCAGCGGTTTCTTTCTCAGAAACAGATACCAGGCCAGCAGCATCCCCTGGAACGCGATGTAGCCCCAGGTATTCGGGTAAATGATGCCCAGGGAGTGGGTCGTTTCCGCCTGGCCCATTTTCGTAAAGTCCTGGGTCAAGCCTGCCAGCATCCCCAGCCCTGCGATCAGCAGCGTAGCGGCGGGAATAAAGACTATGCATTGAAGCAGCTTTTTATAGTTTTTCCCATACGCCATCAGGCACAGGAAAAAATCGATCACGATGGTGAAAACCACCTTGTTGTGTTTCCAATCCTGATCCAGAAACATCAGGAACAGTCCGCACAAAGCGCCCACCGCCAGAATCAGCGGAAGCAGGATGTAGGGCTTGTCCACCAGCTTTTTCCACACCGTGATTTTATAGCACAGGTACGCGCCGGAGCCGAACAGCACAAAGTAGTCCAGGAAATTAAACCGGTAAACGGAAAAAATATCGGTCGTCCAGTTGATGCGTTCCGCGTATTCCGATACGACATAACAGATCACAAGAATAAAATACAGAAAATCAGGCCCGCTTTCCACCGCTTTCAGAAATGAAAGACCGGTTTCCCGGACCCATTGCCACGCTGTTTTTTTCGAGCTTTCCAAAAAGACCATCCTTTCCGTATAAGGCAGCGGCAGAACACCAGCTTTCTCCCCCTCGCCTCCTGCCTGGCGGCTGTGACCGGTATCAGCTTTCCGTAGACCCGTTCAAAGCGCCCTCACTTTACCATAAAAATCCCCGGATGTCAAATAGCCTTCATTCCTCCGCGTTCGGGCTGGGCATGAAATCCCCCGGAAGAAAGATGGTGCCGCCCAGGGTTTCCGGCTGGGTGCCCGCCACAAAGATCGCCACCCGTTTCACGCCGGGCAGGCAGCACAGGGTGTCCACCAGCCCGTACACCATCCGTTCCACCGCTTGTCCTTCCATCTTTTCCGCGGCTTTCATCAATTGATCGGAGAAATGAATCATCAGCACATTGCCGTCATAGGAAAAGCCCAGGAGATCATCCGCGGTCAGGTCCCGCGGCAGCACGGACTGCAGGCCGGTTTTGCTGTCGTACGTCTGCGGCCCTTCCAGCAATTGCTTGTAGATAGCCCGGGGATGAAAAGCGTCGCTGCTGGGAATGGGCCGTTCAACCCGGCTCAGCTTCCCGTTCTCATTGAGGAAATACAGCGGGCATTCCGTCAGCAAAAATCCATCAAAATCCCGGCGGCTCATCACGCCATCGGGGAAATAGATCGTTTCACCCACGCGGCGGTAAACGCCGGAGGGCGTGAGGGTCGTGATGCTTTCATCGCCGATATACACTTCCAGCCCATCAATGCCCGGCAGGAAGGAAGTGAACGTATACACAAAAGAAGCCATCATGACCGAGCGGGTGATGCCCGCGTCAATCAGGGCGGTATTCATTTCCTCATGGAAGCGGAGCGACAGCACGCGGAAGCCGTCCCGCTCTTCCACAGCCGGCGCAGCGGCAAGCAGCGCCCGGAAATCCGGGCACCGGGGCATGCGCGGCAGGGTGACAGGCTCTGAGGCGAGGGCGTCCAGCAGCGTTTGGGTGAGGGATACGATATCCGTGGAAACAAAAGCAAAGGTCCGCGCTTCGCACAGGATTCCCCGCCCGGAGGAAGCGGGATAATACAGCGAAGCGGTGAACGCCCGCCGGTTCTGGGACATTGGCGCGGAAGCCCGGGACCACAATGCCGTCAGATCCTCCCGCATATTCATCTGGAAGCAGCCCGCAGGCAGCGTTCCTTCCTGGTTCAGTCCCGGCTGCACGCCATTGATGAGCACATTCACATATTGGATATCCCCGAATTGGCACAGGGTGTTCGCCAGCGCCTGGGCCACAGTGAAAAACTGCTCGTTGGACAGGCCCAGCGCAGTGGAGCTCAGGTTCACCGTAGCCACATTGCCGGATACTTCCACGCTTTTCTTTTGCGCCAGGGACAGCTTGATCCCAGCGCCCACGGCGGCGGCGCTGTCATCGCCCGGATGAGCCAGCAGCGCTTCACACAGCGTTACCGCCATGTGTTCACCCGCAGGCGCCGTCACCCGCTGCGGTACGGCCAGGAGGCGCGTGCCATCCAGGGAGGGCAGGTACATCATCACCGTTTGCTCATACGCTTTTTCCGCGTCAGCAACCGGCGCTTCCCCCTTCACCATGGCAGGCGGCAGCGTCACCTGCACAGCCGCAATCCTTCCCTGGCTCTCACAGCCGGTCAGCAGCGCGCACGCGCACAGCAGGCACAAAAAGCCGATCAGGCGATGCTTCATTTTTCCATCTTCTTTCCGAAACGGCAAACCGTTGTTTTTGATTGAGAGAGAAGTCAGGCGTTTTATCATGAGCTTGCTTTTTCTTCCCGGTATCGTCTTTCATGTTCGCATCAGACGATAGAAACTCCTCAATCCTCACTCCTCGCTCCTCACTGATAAAAAGTTATTCTTTTGCCTGCATCATGGAAAGCAGGGCTTGGTAATCCATTTTCCAAAGGCCTTCCTCGCGGATCAGCCGCAGCGGATATCCGGCGATTTCATTGTCCCGGGTATTCCCTCGCAGGGTCAGGCGCACTGTCAGCACAGCCCATTGCCCGTCATATGACACGCTGCCGGAAGACAGCTCAAAGCCCACCAGTACGCCCGCGGCCTCGAACGCCTCAAACGCGCTCTGTTCCCCCGGCGTATGGACGCAGACCAGCGAAAGCGCGTCCCAATCCTGCCGCAGCCAGGCGTTCAGCGCCCATTCAGCCGTATTGTGGGGCGTGAGCAGCACGCTTTCATCCCGCACGAGAGGGGGAAGCAGGGTCGTGTCCCCGGTGCGGTTCAAAAAGCCCGCTTGCAGCCGCATGCTCGCAGCCCGGCCCAGATCCCGCTGTACCAGCACCTGCACCCGGTCGCACAGGCCCGCCTCCGTCATCGTGGCGGCCAGCGCGTCCAGACAGAGCTGGCGGCGTGCGAGCCCTTCCGTTTTCCAGTGGCCGGAGGAACTATCGCCCGGTTCGTCAGCATAACGGCCCAGGAACGCTTCGTTCAGGGTGACGAACAGGGTGCCGTTCTGGGTGGTCGTATTCACCACTTCGCTGCCCGCGGGAAACAGCGGCGAAAGCTCCGTGTTCAGCGGGCCGCCGATCAGCGCCTGCACGATGGCTTTCTCCAGGCTTTCGTTCCGCTGCACCACCACCATCCGGGGCTCCGGAGCCAGGAAGGCTGAATCCTGGAAGCGGAAATACAGGGCGATCGGCTTTTCATCCGGAGCCAGATCCGCCGTACTGGCGCTGATCAGGCTGCGGCTTTCCACACCGGTGCGTTTCAGTGAATCCGGCGGAGAAATGACGCAGCCCGTCAGGCACAGGACGCAGATGAGCAGCAGGCAGAATACTTTCAATCGGGTCATTTGGGATTCGGCTCCTCTCCCAGGCACCAGCCCTGCAGTTTGTTGATCGTCCTCTCCAGCGACCCCCGGCTGTCGCCCCAGGGCTTGTCCGCGTTGCGGTAATCGAATTTCAGGGTGAAGCCCTCGATGTCCTTTTCCAGCTTGTCCATGCTGGCCTGCATGGTATTTTTCAGGTCTTTCAGGAAGTCCCGCAGCACGTCGCCGCTGAGGGCTTCCTCCGCCATTTCCAGCAGCATGGCCATATCCGGCAGGCAAACGCCTTTGGACGCGGCGAACTCCTTGCGGAAAGCCGGGTCGTTCTTGTACAGATGCAGCATCGTATAGGCATAGCGCCGGGTGTTTTCCTCGATGGTGTCGCACAGGATGCAGCTTTCGCTCATGGCGCGCACCTTCCTCGCTGCCTCCTGCAAACCGCCCTTGCCCTCGCTCTTGCCAAGCATCCGCTTGAGGGCGGGCGTCCTGGCGCTCTTTTCCCCGGCGGAAGCGGCCTCCTCCAGGATGGGCTGCAGCTTGCGGATGGTCTCTTTCAGATGGGTGTGCATCATCAGCGCGTGGCCCAAGCGGTTCTTCTGCTCGTAGAGCAAGACCTGGTGATGGGCGCAGAAGCCGATGTCGTTCACCTGGATGCGGGTGTCCGGCTCCATGACCGACGCGCCTAAAAACCGTTCCACGTCAATCAGTTCGTTGCGGCGGCGCAGCGCGCACAGAGGGCATTCCCCGTGCTGCTTCACCGCGTCCCAGACCGGGATGGTGTCAATGTGGTAACGCATATGTGCCTCCATCGTGTGTAAGTCGGGTCGTATCATGAAAGATTGGGAAAGAAAGTGTGGAGTGTGGAGAGTGAAGTGTGGAGTTTTATACTGAAATCCATAGAAAACAGCCAACGAATGGGAAACGCTTGATATAACTCCACACTCCACTCTTCACACTCATATTTTCTTTTTTTGCCGCATATGCTTTCCCGAAAGGGCGGTGATGCGCGTGCGGGCGGGCAGGCTGGCGACCAGGCGGTACAAGGTGCGAAAGGCCCGGGGCGGATGGCTGCTGCTGTTGCTGCTGGGCATCGGGCTGGGTTTCGGCGGCTCGGTGTATCTACGGAAGATCGCGCCGGTTCCCGAGGCGCATATTGCCGCGGAGCCGGTGCCGACCCTGCCGCCGGAGGAAACCCAGGCGGACGAACGGACGATCACCCTCAGCAGCCAAAGCTGGTATGCTCTGCAGGCGGGCACGTATGACAGCACGGCCACGGCCCGGCAGCAAGCGGAAGCGCTGCGCGCGCGGGGCGCGGGGGGCTACATTTTCCAGAAAGACGGCTGCCGGGTGCTGGCGGCGGCCTACGCTGCCCGGGCCGACGCCCAGGCCGTGATGACCCGGCTGAAAACCCGGCACGGCCTGGACACCGAGGTGGTGGAGATCGTGTCCCCGGAAATCACCCTGCGCCTGACCGGCCAGAAAGGCCAGCTGACCGCCCTCAGCGACGCCTATGCCGCCCTGGAAAAGCTGTGCGGCCATTTGTACCAGCTGTCGCTGTCCCTGGACAGACAGGAAACGGAGGCCCGGGACGCCCTGGCGGCGCTGCAATCGGAGCAGGACACGCTGACCGAATTGGCTGAACGGCTGAAAACCCGCTTCGGCGCGTCCGCGCCGCCCGCCGTGTCCGGTCTGCGGCAAATGCTGTCGGACTGCGCCCAAAGCCTCCATGCAGCCGGTTCGGCCCAAAGCCTCACCCGGCTCGGCGCCCAGGTGAAATACTGCCACCTGGAATGCATCTGCCGTATGGCGGCTTATGCCGCGGCGCTTGGAAATTGATCGTCAACCTTACGTTTCCCTAACTGCTTGGCGGTGCGTGTGGAGAGTTCAGAGTACAGATTGATAATGATTATGCTGTTTGCTCACAGAAATGATTGGTCATCATGATCATCTGCACTCTGAACTCTGTACTCTGTACTCTTGATCTGTGTTTTCCGGAAATACAGACAGACAGGCTGCAGACCAGTCATTGTCCCACGCTGGGCCGGGGCGGAGCGCCGCATTTCTGGCAGGGCAGCAGGTTCTTGAACTCACGGCTGTTGATCAGGTCGAAGGAAAACTCCGTGAGCGGCCACCACTGGGACGCCACGGCGGAACAATGCTTGTCCGTATGATAATACTTGCCCTTGCCCTCTTTATTGTAGTATACCACGATCTGCGGCTCGTTGGGGTCCTTGGTGACTTCCGGCGCGATGGTGGTGTTGATCACCATGTTATTCGATATGGATGCCTTCTGCTCCGCCGCCTCGTTCACCGGCACCAGGTCGAGGGAATTGGGATCCACGTACCATACGTCGTTGGTTTTCACCATGCGCACGTTCAGCCTGTACGGCTTTGTTTCGGCGCCGTCCTGGAAAAACGCCCGGACCGTGATCACGCGGTTGGCGCTGGCGTCGCTGCCGTTGTCGTTTTCCACCTCGTAATCCAGGGGTATATTCCCGCTCAGGGATTGGAACAGAACGTTGGTGGGCGACTGGGTGGCGTTGATCCAGGCAGGGCTGCAGTATTTCAAAATCTCCTGAATCTGGTTTTTCTTCCAGGCTTCAAAGAAGCCTTTCAGCCGCTTCTGCGCTTCGGGAATAAGAGAAGAAGGGTCGGTGGTGGGCTGCGGCGCTTCCGTGACCATGGCGCTGGTCAGCGCCTGCTGCTCCTGCTGCACGGAGGAGGGCGGGTTGCGCGTGGCAATCGTCCGCAGCGATTCAGGGGATTGCTGGTTGATAAACAGCGCCAGGCCGATCACCACCGTCATAGCGGCATACACCACTGTCAGCGTATTCCGCGCGCTGCGCACGAACGCGCCCAGCACCCACATGGACAGCACGCTCAGCGCAGTGACCGCCAGAAACGCCCAGCGCAGTTCATTGCTGGGAATAATCAGCGATATCAGAAACAGCACCGGCAGCGCGAACGACAGCACGACCGACAAAAAGACATGCCGCTTCATTCCCCGCGGTTCGCTCTCCTGCGGCGGCTGGGCCCATCCCTGCTCCTGGCCTTGATCCCGGGGCTGCTGCGGCGCGGGCTTTTTGCGGCTGCCGCGCTTGTTTTTCATATTATAAAGGGGAGAATCGTTGTATTGGCCGCGGTTGGAATTCATAGCACGCTCCTTTTTTATAAGGGAATAGGGTGTTTCGTCAGATTGGATCGTATCTGTTCAGTCGATGGAGTTTCAAGGGCACGTTAAGTCACTATGTTTTAGATTACAGAGTACAGAGTGCAGAGTACAGATGATATAGTGAACAAACTGCGGAATCCAGAATTGATCGACAATATAAATCTGCACTCTGTACTCTGCACTCTGTTCTCTCGTCTTTTTCTCTCGGATGAACGAAGGTGATTTATAGCGTCCATTCTGCCACGGCTGAACAGTTTCATGCTTTCAACCCCTCATCCCTCACTCATCAATCTGCACCTTGTCCCGCCCGAACACGTCGATCAGGCTGGCCAAAGCCTGTTCCTGGCGTCTGCCCGCGTCAGGGTCGGGGGCAGGAAGCTGGGAAACGGCCTCGAACCTCGCGTTCACCCCGCCGCAGCTGTTGAGCGCTTCTTCGATCTTGGTTTTATGCTTTTCATTGGACAGCATCGTTTGGAAAATTTCTTCTCCCGGCAGGAACAGCGCCCTGTAAACGCCGTCCTGATAGCCGCCGTATTTGGCCCGGGACAGGGGGCCGTAAATGGAGGGTTCGGTTTTTTTAAGCAATTTCAGCGCGTCGTTCCACACGTCCTTGGGAAGCTTGCTGCCGTCTGGCACCGGGGTTTCCACGATAGGCGCGGGCTTGGGCGCGGCAGGCTTTTTCGCTGCTTGTCCGCCGCTTTCCGCGGGCGCGGCGGCAACGCGCACGCCGTTGGCTTTCAGCGCCGCCAGCTCGTGCTCCAGCTCCGTCACCCGCTCCAGCAGCGCTTCGATGTCGTTTTCCTCCGGCTGGTCGCAGGCCCGGAGCGCGAAAATTTCCAGCACCGACCGGGCTGATGCCGCCCAGCGGGTGTCCGCCTCGGCTTTCATGCACAGATCCAGCACCCGCAAAAGCCGCTGCTGGGAAAACTGCTTGGCCTGGTCGGCATAGCGGCGCATGTTGTCCCCGCTGGCTCCCGGCAGCGCCTCGTCTTTCCCGCAGAGCAGCGCCGCCATCAGCAGCCGCAGGTGGGCGGACACGTCCTTCAAAAATACCTGCACGTCCCTGCCGCCCCGCATGAGCTGTTCGATGAGCTTTAATGCTTCCGCCGCGTCTTTATGCGCCAGGGCGTCGGCAAAGGAAAAGAGGAACGCCCGGTCCGCCGTGCCCAGCGCCGCGCGGACATGCTCCTCGGTGATGATTTCACCGCCGCCCATGCACATATCCAGGATGGACAGGGCATCGCGCATGCCGCCTTCGGCGGCGCGGGCGATCAGGTTCAGGGCTTCTGGCTCGGCCTGCTCCCCGCTTTCCGTCACCACATGCAGAAGGTGTCCGGCAATCTGATCCTCGGAGTAGCGCCCGAAGTCGTAGCGCTGGCAGCGGGAGAGGATGGTGGAGGGCAGCTTCTGGGGCTCGGTGGTGGCCAAAATGAACACCATGTATTCCGGCGGCTCTTCCAGGGTTTTCAATAAGGCGTTAAAGGCCGCGTTGGAGAGCATGTGCACTTCGTCGATGATGTACACCTTGTATTTGCCGAACTGTGGCGGGTAGTCCACCTTTTCCAGCAATTCGCGGATTTCCTCCACCCGGCTGTTGCTGGCCGCGTCCATTTCGTACACGTCGAAGGACGCGCCGCTTTCAATGGTCTGGCAGGAGGCGCATTCCCCGCAGGGGTCGCCGTTTTGCGGGTTCAGGCAGTTGATAGCCCGGGTCAGGATGCGGGCGGCGCTGGTCTTGCCCGTGCCGCGGCTGCCGCAGAACAGGTAGGCATGGGCAATGCGCCCCGTCATCACCTGGTTGCGGAGCGTGCGCACGATTATCCTCCTTATTGGTCAAAGTGGAGGGAAAAAGAGAGTACAGGGTTCAGAGTACAGAGTACAGATTTATATAGCCGATCAATCATGGTTTCCGCAGTTCATCCGTCTATTCAATCTGTACTCTGCACTCTGTACTCTGTTCTCTCACTTCAAGGCTTCCATCCTGCGCTTGAGCACATCCGGGGCGGCGACGGAATAGCCGAAGAAACCCAGGGCTTTCCCCAGGGCGTAGTAATTGCCGTGGTTATAGGCGACTAAGCTGGCCTTGCTGAAATCAATGCGGCCTGCTTCGTCCATGAGCGCGGGGTTTACGCCCACCTGCTCGATGGTGCCGATGAACATGTCATGGCTGCCCAGCTCCAAAACGTTTGTGACCCGGCAGGCGAGGTACAGGGGGCATTCCGCGATGGCGGGGGCGGTGAACCCCGGCACGGCGGCGGGGGTCAGCTTCCGTTCCGCGAACTTATCCACATCCCGGCCGGAACGCACGCCGCAGAAATCCGTGTCCGCTAAGTTGTCCTGTCCGCAGAGGTTGATGACGAACTCGCCGGAGTCCCGGATGATGTCGTGGGAGAAGCGCTCCTTCCGCACGGAAATGGAGCACATGGGCGGCTCGGAATTCACCGTGCCCACCCAGGCCAGGGTGATGATATTGGGCTTCTGCCCCGGCAGGGCGCAGGACACCATCACCGCGGGCACGGGAGCCAAGAGGGTGCCGGGCTTGATATTTATAAATTGTTCAGACATATATTCCCTCCTATTGATGATAAGCCACCTCATCCGGCGCTTCGCGCCACCTTCCCCTCAAGGGGAAGGCTTTTGGATGATCGTTTTGCATGAAGAACGGGTAATACTTTTACGAAGGTAGAAAAGACGCCCCCAAAAGGCTTCCCCTTGAGGGGAAGCTGTCAGGCGAAGCCTGACTGATGAGGTGAAGCCTTCGCCGCATTCTCTCCGGCAATCAGGCCGGAGGCGAAGGCGAACTGCAGGTTATAGCCGCCGCAGTCGCCGTCCACGTCCAGGGCTTCCCCGGCGGCGAACAAGCCGGGACACCTGCGGGATTGCAGGGTCTTTGGGTCAAACTCGCCGCCCCGGATGCCGCCCGCTGTGACCTGGGCGTTTTCCATCCCCCGCACGCCGATGACCGGCGCGGGGAACGCGGCCAGGCTTTTCGCCAATTCCGGCAGCGCCAGCCCCTTCAGCCGTTCCGCCAGCAGGCGCGGGGCCAGGCCGGTGAGCAGCGCCTCTTGAGGCAGACTATGCTGCCGCTCCTTCAAACATGCCAGCAGCAGTGGCACGTTTTCAAAGGGGTCTTTGGCCTGAATCCGGTCATAGATCCGGGGGGTCAATTCCAGCATGGGGGAAAAATCCAGGTACAGCACGGGACGCTTCCCGGCGTTCAGCATCTCCCCCGCCGTGCGGGACAGCTGCATGGCGCACACGCCGCTGACCCCGTAATCAGTGAACAGCGCTTCGCCGGATGACGCTTCCACGGGCTTCATCCCGTCGCACAGGGTCAGCTTTGCGGGCAGGCGCAGGCCGCTCAAACCCCGTACCGCTTTCTTCTCCGTCACCAGCGCCGTCAGCGCGGGGCGGGACGGAACGAGGGTATGGCCCAGCTTCGTCAGCAACTGGTAAGGCCCGCCGTCGTGACCCAGCTTCCCGCCCGCCATGCCGCCAAACGCGGCGACTACCGCAGGGGCCTCAAAGGCTCCCTGGGGCGTGACGGCCCGGAAACCCGCTTTCGTTCTTTCGAGCTTTGTCACCGGCGCTTCGCAGACGACCTTCACGCCCTGCCTGGCCAGCGCCAGCCGCAGCACGTCCAGCACCGCCGCCGCCTGGCCGCAGGCGGGATACACCCTGCCGCCCGTTTCCTCCACGGTCACCAGGCCCAGGGAAGCGAAAAACGCCAGCACCCGCGCCGGGGGAAGGGCTTCCATGACCGCTTCGGCCAGCGCCTTGTCTCCATTGTACCGCATCGCGCCCAGATTGGCAAGATTGCACCGCCCGTTGCCCGATGCCAATATTTTTCTGCCGACGCGCGGCGCGGCTTCCAGCACGGTCACAGGAGCGCCCTGTTTTGATGCGGAAAGCGCGGCGGTCAAACCCGCCGCGCCTCCGCCGATGATAAGCACATCGTTCCGTATCATTTGATTCTGTTATTTCCAGCCGCTGATGGAGTGTTCATAAGCGTACTGGATGGCGCTTTGGGCGCCGAAGTAGTTGTTGTAGCTGGCATCCGGGTCCACGATGTTGCTGGTGTGCGTCCGGCTGTTGGTGAAGTGGACGCAGAACTGGCCGGTATAGCCGTTGTTGGCGATGCGGTCGCCGGAGTAGTTATGGGGAATGCCGTACACGGAAGCGCAGAAGGTGCGCCCGCCCACGGTGACCCAGGTGGGACGGCGGCGGTAGGACTGGATCTCCTGCTCGCGGTCCTCGATATCCTGGGGCCTGTTGACGCCGTAGATGGCGCAGATGGCGGCGGTGTCGGCGGTATCCACCGGCTCGCAGTCGGCGTGGTTGCCGCCGTAGAGGCGCTGGGCCTTGAAGGAGATGCCGGTGTACACGTCGGTCAGGATGGCCACGGAACCGTTGGGCCAGATATCCTGGATGCCGCCGTTGAACCAGTCGATCTTCTCCACGGGATAGAGGGTCACGGAAACGGAGGAGCCGTTCACATACTGATTGGTGCCGCCGTTGTAATTGGGGTTGGTAGTCACGGTGGGCTGGGTGCCGTACAGCACCTGCTGGGTCTGGATGCCGGCGATGCCGTCAACGGTCAGGCCCTTGGCCTGCTGGAACGCGCGCACGGCGGCTTGCGTGGTGGCCTTGTAATTGCCGTCCACCTGATCGCCCGCCAGATAGCCCAGCTGGTACAGCCGGTACTGCAATGCGTACACGTCGTCGCCGGCGGCATTCAGGCCCAGGCTGCGGTAGCTTGTGGTCGGGATCGTCACAGACGCGCTGGGATTGGATTTCCGTTCTTTCTTTTCCGCTTCGGTCAGCACATGCAGGCAGTCGCCCCGCACCCAGCCGGTCACCTTGCCGTAGCGGATGTTGAACCAGTAGTATTCATTGTCCTTCGCCGGATCGGGCACGGTGTACTTGCCCAGGTACGTCACTTCCGTGTTGGCGTGGTCGATCATTTCGATGTCCCGGCCTTTCATGGAAGCGCTGGCCCGGATATTCACCTTGTCCATGGTGGTGATCGCCAGGTCACTCAGGTTTTCAAAGCTGGGCGCTGTGGTGGGAACCACCGTGGTGCCGGGCTTCGGCGTCGGGGTGGCGTTCATGGCGTCGTATTCGGCGTTGCTCAGCACGCGGACAAAGTCGCCGTGGATCCAGCCGACCTGATTGCCGTAGACCACCTGATACCAGGTGACCGCTTTGGCGGTGCCTGTGCCGATGGTCTGCGTAGCGCTGAACTTCAGCACGCTGCCCAGCGCTACCTGGCCGATGGCCGTCGCCTTGGTGGTGGGGGTCTGGCGGATGTACACCTTGTCCATGGTGGTCATGATGTAGCTGCTGTTGCCGGGCCGCGGCGTGGCGGGGCCGGGTGTGGGAGTGGCTACCTTGCCGGTCTTGCGGAATTCCTCCAGCTGCCATTCAGCCAAAGCGAACACGCAGTCGCCGCGCAGATAGCCGCGCTTGCCGTCCGTGGTCTGGACGGGATACCAGTCGTAGCCGTTCTTCACCACGGGCCCGATCTGGGGCAGCACAGTGCCCTTCTGCTTGATCTGGCTCACGATATCGCCGTCGGCGTAAGGCGTGGCGCGCAGCCACACGCCGGATACCTTGGTGGCCACATACCCCACGTTCGTGCCGGGATCCCCGGTGGGCAGCGCGGGCGTGATGGGGTTGCCCTGGGCGTCGCAGGTCTGGGCCATGGTGCTCAGCACGAAGCCGAACACGCCCTTTTCAGGCCAGTACACTTCGTACCAGGTTTCCAGGTTGTTGGTGCCGGTGGTGGTGAGGTTGAAGTAAGGCAGCACGGTGTCCTTCGCCAGCTGGGCGATGGTGTTGCCGCCGGGGGTGGAGCGCAGGTTCACGCCGCCCTTGAGCAGCTTGATATAGCCCTGGCTGCCCGGCACGCCGGAAGCGGGCGTGGGGGTGGGAACCACGGCGGGCGCCTGGGTCGGCGCGGCGACGGGGTTGCCCTTATCGTCGCAGTAGGTGAAGCAGTCGTTGCGGATATAGCCGGTGATGTTATCGTTGGTCACCTTCACCCAGGTGAAGCCGTCGATCACTTCCGTGGGGCCTTCATAATAGGCCATCACCTTGCCGACGGGCAGCTTGGATTTATCGGTGGCGGTCAGGATTTCGCCGTTGGGGGTCTTGCGGATGTTGACCTTGTCCTTGATCAGCTTCACAAAGCCCTTCGCACCGGCAGGCAGGTTCGGCGCGGGAGACGGGCTAACCACCACGCCGTCGGGCAGCTGGTAGTTGGCCAGTTCATTGGTATTCAGCGCCCGCAGAGAGGTGGCGGGCAGGTAGCCCATCACTTTGTCATATTTCACAAAGAACCAGTCGTTGGCAGTATAGGTGGCGGGGCGGGACAGGATGATGACCACCGTGTTCTGCCGCAGCACACTGAGGGTGGCCCCGCCGGGCGTCTGGCGCAGGTTGATGCCGTCCACCAGCACCAGGCCGTAATTGGAATTGCCCTGAGGCGCGGCAGTTGTATTGCCGGGCACATACGAAGGCGCGGTCGTGGCAGTGGATTCGATCGTCTTGAAATAATCGCCGTGAATATAGCCCACATAGGTGCGGTTGGGATTCTGGGGCGTGCCGCCCTTCACTTTGTACCAGGTGATCTTGCCTTTCGTCTGCACGTCCAGCACGACCATCGTCCAGCCGTAAGGCAGCCGGGCCCAGAAATCGCCCGCCGTGGACATATCCTTGCGGAAGAACACGTTGTCCTGGGTCACTACGCCGTATTTCTGGCCCGGGCCGAGGGTGGGCACCGGATTGGTGCCCGTCTGGGTCGTGGTCACGGTGTTCGTCACGGTGACTGTGCCGGTATATGTGACGCCCGTATTCACGGCTGTCGGGGAAGGCGCGTAGCTGCTGGTCTGGCTGAGGTACTGATAAGAGCCCTCGCGGATATAGCCTTCGTTTCCTTCATACGCGATCCGGACCCATTCATAAGCGTCCTTGACGGAGAAGGGAACCACCTCAAAGTACGGCACCAGCGTGCCCTTGGGAACCTTCACGCCAAGAGATTCGCCGGCGGCCTCTTTGCGGATTTCCGCGTCGCCGTTGACGATGAAAACATATCCCAGCACCGTGCCGGTGGGAACGATCTTCGGAATGTTGCCGCTTTCGGATGAAGTCGACTCAAAACGGCTGGCATTGCCGTTCACGTAGTTTTCGTCAGGGCCCGGATAGTTGCCCTGCGTCATGCTGTACTGCGCTTCTTCGTCATCCGTCATGATTTTGATATAGTCGCCCATCACGTAACCGGTCTGGAAATGGATCGGTTCGTTTTCGCCGACGCCAGTATTGGTCCGCACGTAATACCAGAGCTGCGTGCCCGTGTACCGGCTTCCCAATATCTCAACCACCCAGTATTCCGGAAGGCGGGCAAGCGGATAGTTAGTAGAATCATTGGTGTTCGCATATCGGCGGAAATTCACCGTCCGATCCCCTTCCGTACCCGGAATGACCACATATCCATGCTGTCCTTCAGCCCGCGCAACCGGCAGCGCTGAAAACGCCATGGCGATAAGCAGCATGACGGAAAGCAACCGCTTGAAAAATTCTGTCTGCTTCATTGCAACCAACACTCCATCCACATGTGTTTTCCCGGCCTTTCAGACCGGTTCACTTTGGCATACGTCAAAAAGAGAAATTTCGACCTTTCTGTTACATTCTATTACATTTTTGTTACGAGGTCAAGAGATTTTTTAAAAATTGTTACAATTTTTATAACGGATATTTAGATTCATTTCCATTTCGTGGTGGCTGATTTATGATATACTATATATTGAAGCAGAGTATCAAGATCGGAGCAAGGAGTGAGCCGGATGGATATTATTTCTATCTTGGAGGACAAGAAGCGGGGCAAATCCCTGACCCGGGACCAGATCGCCTATTTTGTCAAGGGCGCCGCGGACGAGTCCATCCCCAATTATCAGCTGGCTGCACTGCTGATGGCCATCCGGCTCAACGGCATGGACGTCCGGGAAACCGTCGACCTGACCGTAGCAATGGCGGCGTCGGGCGATATGCTCAGCCCCGACGTGGGCGGCGTGCCGGTGGATAAGCACTCCACCGGCGGCGTGGGCGACACCACTACCCTGGTGCTGGCTCCCCTGGTGGCGGCGTGCGGCGGCAAGGTGCTCAAGATGAGCGGCCGCGGCCTGGGCCACACCGGCGGCACCATTGATAAACTGGAAAGCATCTCCGGCATGAAAGTGGAGTTGCCGGAGGAAGAATTCGTTTCCATCGTGCGTTCTGTTGGTTGTGCGGTGGTGGGCCAGAGCAAGCATCTGGCTCCGGCGGACAAGACGCTTTACGCCCTCCGGGACGTGACCGCCACGGTGGACTCCATCCCGCTGATCGTCAGCAGCATTTTAAGCAAAAAGTTCGCAGCGGGCGCGAAGGCCATCGTGCTGGACGTGAAGACCGGCTCCGGCGCGCTGATGCCCACGCTGGAAGCCTCCATAGAACTGGCCCAGGCCATGGTAAACATTGGCCACTATGCGGGCCGGAACATCGTGGCGGTGGTCAGCGGCATGGAAGAGCCCCTGGGCTCCCATGTGGGCAACGCCCTGGAAGTGAAGGAAGCCATCGACATTTTAGCGGGCAGGGCTGGCGGGCCCCTCAAGCGGGTGTCCCTGTTCCTGGGCAGCCAGATGCTGGTGGTCTCCGGCGTGGCGAAAACCGAAGAAGAAGCGCTGGAAAAGCTGAGCGCGGCCCTGGACAGCGGGGCCGGACTGCGCAAGCTGAAGGAAATGATCTCCGCCCAGGGCGGCGACAGTCGGGTGTGCGACGACGTGACTCTGCTGCCCCAGGCCCCGGTGCGTTATCAGGTCAAGGCGCAGGCCGACGGTTATCTGGCCCACGTGAACGGCACGGCCCTGGGCCTGGCTGCCCAGCGCATGGGCGCGGGCCGCGTAAGCAAGGAAGACAAGATCGACCCCGCCGTAGGATTTGTGATGGAAAAGCGCATCGGCGATTTCGTGAAGGCCGGGGACGTGGTATGCACCCTCCACGCCGCCAGTGAGCAGAGCGCCAAAGAAACCGAGCAGCGCATCCTGGACGCCCTGACCTTTACGAAAGAACCCGCACCCAAAGCCCGGCTGCTCTACGCCCTGGTCAAGCCCGAGGGCGTGACGGAGCTGGAAGACTGACAGAGAGTTCAGTCGTCAGCGCTTTATTGGACGTTTTCAGTAACGAAGAGTGGAGTGTGAAGATTGGAGTGTGGAGTTTTTAGATAGTGAATGCTTCGCGTTTGCTGGAATGACAAACATCACTTGAAATCATTTTATCACTCCACACTCCACTCTTCACACTCCACACTCACTTGATGCACCCAGGTAAACACCAACGACTGAACAGATACGAGTTCAGATTAAACGTCTGCCAAATTTCTCAATTTTGCCGGAGGCATGACTCCCTATGCGAATCGACCTATCATCGCCTGTGGAATTGTGGCATTGCAGGATGCCGTCGCCAAACGATCCTGTTCTGACCATGCAGATTTTCAACCTGGACGACAAAGACGTGCGCAGCATTCAGGTGTGCGTGCATTGTTTTAACGCCGAAGGCGAGCAGTACGCCCGCCATGTGGAGCGGCTGCAGGGCCTGGACGGCCCCGGCAGACATGTGTTTGAGGCTTCTCTTGAAGTAGAAGAAGCGGAATACGCCCAGGATCTGGAAGTCATCATCGAAAAGGTTTGGTTCGACGACAACACCGTTTGGCGCAAAGGACTGGCCGAGCCTCTCGAATTCAAGCCGTCGCCCCTGCTGAAGGATCCCCAGCTGCAGGTCATGCAGGAAATGGCCGGGCGCGACGCCGCCAGTTATCCCAGCGACCAGGGCGCGGTATGGGTATGCGTGTGCGGCCGTCCCAACTCCGCGCATGACGATACCTGCCGCCGCTGCCGCCGGGACAGGCATGCCATCTTTACCAAACTGAACGAGGCGGCCATCGAGCGCGTGCTGTTCATGCGCCAGTCCGCCATCGAGGACGAACAGCGCCGCCAGCGGGAGGAAGCCCGCCGCCAGGCGGCAGTCAAAGAAGCCCGGCTGCGCCGCCAGCGCCGCCGCCGCAAGATTATTTTCACCACGCTTCTTTCCATTCTGCTGATGATCGGCCTGTTCTACGCCGTCTATTTCCACGGCATCCCCTATTACCGCTATTACCAGGCCAACCGCACCCTGGAAAACGGCCAGTATGACTCCGCGAAGGCGCAGTTCCTGGCTCTTTCCGATTACCGCGACAGCGGTGATCTGGCTTTGGAATGCGATTACCGCGCCGCTATGAACGCCCTGAACGGCGGCACCTATACCTCCCTCCGCGCCGCGCAGAACGGCTTCGACGCGCTGGGGGATTACAAGGACAGCGCCGCCCGTGCCCAGGAAGCGCGGTATGTCTACGCGGAGAAGCTGCTTGCCTCCGGCAACTGGGCGGACGCCATCGCCCTGTATGAACAGGTGCCCAATTACAGCAACGCCCGCATGCGGCGCAGCCAGGCGGAATATGAATGGGCGCTGAACCTGATGGGGAAAAAGCAGTACGCCGAGGCCCGGGTAAAATTCCTGTCCCTGGGCGCGTTCCAAAATGCCGAGTCCAACGCCAAGGAATGCCTTTACCAGCCCGCCATGGAAGCGCTGGACGGCGACGGCGATCCGCTGGCCGCCATCGACGCGTTCACGGAGCTGGGCGATTACCGCGATTCCCCCATCCAGCTCCAGCGCGCATATTACGCGGCAGGCGACGCTTTCTTCCGCGATTCCGATTATGAAACCGCCGCCGAGTATTTCCTATCCGCCGGAGATTATTCCGACGCTTACCGCCGGGCCGCGGCGTGCCTCTATGCGCCGGCTGTGTCCGCCATGAACGAGGGCGATTACCAGCGGGCCGCCGGGATGCTGGAAAAAATCAGCGGCTACCAGGATTCGCGCACCCTGCTGATGCAATGCTACTATTATATTGGCGCCGCGCTGATGGCCGACGGCGAATACGCCCGGGCCGCGGAATACTTCGATAAAGCCCCGGACCTGCTGGCCGCGCAGGAAGCGAAGAAGGAATGCGTCTACCGTCCCGCGCTGATGATGCTGGAGGACGGCGACCAGGAAGGCGCGCTGGCCCTGCTGCAAACCATTTCGGATTACGGCAACGCCGCCGGATATATCAACCAGATTCTGTATGACCGGGCGATGCAGCAGATGCAGCAGGAGGACTACGAAAGCGCCGCCGCCCTGCTGCGCCAGGTGGGCGACTATCAGGACGCGGTATCGCAGCTGGCCACAGCCCTGACCAAAGCCGCTCATGCCCGCATTGAAAACGGACAGTACGAGCAGGCGATCACCCTCGTTTCCGCCGAAAGCGACAGCGAACCGGTGCAGGAAGCCCTGCGCCGTGCCCGTTATCTGCTGGCCACGGAAATGAAAGATCTGGGCGACTATGAAACCGCCCGCGGCCTGTTTGAAGAGCTGGCTGACTATGAGGACGCTCCGGCGCAGTATCGTTATTGCGTGTACCAGATGGCCCTGGAAAAAGCGGACGAAAACGATTTGGCCGGCGCCATGGAATTGCTGGCTTCCATTGAAGCCAATGACCCCGCGGCGCGGGACAAACTGCATGAGCTGGCTTACCAGGCGGGCGAGGATGCCGTCTCCGCCGGAGACATGGCCGCCGCCGCCGCCATGTTCGACAAAGCCGGGAACTACCGGGATGCCCAGGCCCGTGCCCAGGAATGCGCCGACGCTTACTGCGCCGCCGCCTATGAAACCGCCCAAGCCGCCCTGGCTGAAAAGGATTACCTGACGGTGATCGACGCCCTTTCTCCCCTGCAGAATAGCTTCCTGACCGAAAAATACGCCGATATTCCCTCCATGTACAAGGACGCCTGTTATCTTTACGCCAACGAGCTGTACAACGCGCACAAACCCTTTGAGGCGCTGAAATACTACAAGCTGATTCCCGATTACCGGGATGTGGCGTCCTACCGGCTGGACAAGGCGGTATACAGGCTGATGGGCAAATGGGAATCCGAAAAGGATCAGACCTTTGAATTCCGGGAAGACGGCTCCTGCAGCCTGAACGGCGAAGAAGCGTTCTACTATGTGCCGAATATGTACGCGGTGAATACCGGCGACGAGCCAGACCCCGGCACCATCACTTATGAAATCGTATCCCTGAAGCAAAACGCCCTCACCCTCCGCCATACCAAAACCAGAACGACCTACCGCTTAAAGCGCGTGGAGGAAGAACAGCAATAACCATGGAAAACAGCACTGTCGGCAAAGCTCCCCGGCACGAAAGAAAACTGTTCCAGCCCTTCCTTTCCTATCGCATGGGGCCGGACGCGAAGCACCTGGACGTCCTGGACGGCGTCCGGGTGCTTTGTATCCTGCTGGTAGGCTGGTTCCACATCTGGCAGCAGGGCTGGCTGACGCCCCATTTCGAGTTTATGGGCGAAACGGTCAGCCTGGATTTTCTGCTGCGCTCCGGCTACCTGTGGGTAGACGGGCTGCTGCTGCTCAGCGGCTTCCTGCTGTATCTGCCCTATACCCAGGCGGGCAGTAAGCTGCCTTCCATCGGCGCGTTTTACAAGCGGCGGCTCATCCGCATCCTGCCCTCGTATCTTTTGTGCGTGGTGCCCATGTTCATCCTCTGCTGCGTCCGGGGGGATTATTACCAGACCTCCGACGCGGTGCTGGACATTCTCTCCCACCTCACCTTCACCCATAACCTGTTTTATTTCAGCTACCTGCGCTCCCCCCTGAACGGCGCGCTGTGGACGCTGGCGGTGGAGATGCAGTTTTACCTGCTGTTCCCCTTCCTGGCCCGGGCCTTCCGGAAGCTGCCTGTCCTTACCTATTTCGCCATGGCGGGCGCGGCGTTCGCGTTCCGCTATTACGCCTCCACCCGGCCGGACACCAGCATGTATTTCAACCAGCTTCCCGCGTTCCTGGACGTGTACGCCAACGGCTTTGTGGCGGCGTCGATGTTCGCGGCGCTGCGCAAGCGCCTGGGCAATGAGCCCGACGCCAAATCGCGCCTGCTCTTTACGGTGATGGTGATCCTCTGCGGCTCCGTGCTGATGCACATCGCCCAGGCTCAGGCCTATTCCCCCACCAGCGATGCCATCCGCCAGGGGCAGATGGACCGGCGTTTTTCCCTTTCCGTCGCGCTGGCCTGCCTGATGGTCTGCGCCGCGTTCTCGCTGCCGGTGATGCGGTTCCTGCTGGGAAACAGGGTGATGCATTTCCTTTCCCTCATTTCCTTCCAGTTTTATATCTACCACCAGATGCTGGCGGTGAAGCTCAAGGAATGGGGCTTTCCCCCCAGCGATTCCACACAGCCCTGGATCGACGGGGATTTTCGCTGGCAGCTCAGCTACACCCTCTGCTGCTTCGTGTTCGCCCTTGTGCTCGCGGCGCTGCTCACCTTCCTTTTTGAGCGTCCCATCGCCCGCGCGCTGCGGAGCAGAACCGGAGCGGAAAAATAAAAAGAACGCCCCACGGAGGCGCTTATGAAGCGGAACTATCAGTTGGAAATGGAAGAAGAAATCCAGCGGCTGAATGGGCGGCGGCCCACGCTGCTGCTGCATTCCTGCTGCGGGCCGTGCTCCAGCGCGGTGCTGGAAAGGCTGGTTGAACACTTCCAGGTGACGGTGCTGTATTACAACCCCAACATCGAGCCGGAGGAGGAGTACCGCCACCGCCTGTCCGAGCAGGAACGGCTGCTGTCCCTGCTGCCGGGAAATATCCCGCTGCTGCCCTGCGAATATGACCATGCGGCTTTTTCCGCCTTCGCGGAGGGCATGGCGGACTGCCCGGAGGGGGGCGACCGGTGTTTGGCGTGCTTTGCCCTGCGCCTGAACGAAACGGCGAAGCAGGCGAAAGCCCACGGCTTTGAATATTTCACCACCACCCTGTCCGTCAGCCCCCACAAGAACGCGGAGAACGTGAACCGCATCGGGGAGGCCGCGGGACGGCAGGCGGGGGTCAAGTACCTGTTCGCCGACTTCAAAAAGAAAAACGGGTATCTGCGATCGCTGCAATTGTCGAAGGAATACGACCTGTACCGCCAGGATTATTGCGGGTGCCTGTACAGCAAAATCCAAAGGCCTTCCCTTTGAGGGGGAAGCCTTTTTGATTATTCGTTCATGCACAGGGTCTGATGCTGTATACACGGCGCGCCCCGCTTTGACCATCCGACAACGCAGAAAGAGGAAGATTGTGCATGACATTTCTTGAAAAAGATGGTATAATAACGAGGCAACCGGCGCGAAGCGCGGTTGGCCGTCCTGCCGACTCCCGAAGGGAAAGGCGGCAGGCGTTATGGTATAATAACGAGGCAACCGGCGCGAAGCGCGGTTGGACGAATATCCGATGACCGCCAGTGGCGGGAATATCATCGGATATGAGATCAGCCGAAACAAGCAATCTCCGCAGTGCGGAGTTGCGCAGATTGAGGCTGCGGATCGTCCTGCCGACTCCCGAAGGGATGACCAATTGTATAGGAAGGAACTTGTTCATATAAGGATTTGATTGCATGACCATTGATATATTGACGATTTTTCCCGAAATGTTCGACAGCGTGCTGAACGCCAGCATTTTGGGCCGCGCGAGGCAGGCGGGGCTGATCGAAATCGAGGCCACGGACATCCGGCCCTTCTCCGCGTCCAAGCACAAGAACACCGACGATTACCCCTTCGGCGGCGGGGCGGGGATGCTGATGATGGCCCAGCCCATCGCGGACTGCATCCGCGCGGTGTGCGATAAGCGCGGCGCGCCCTGCCTGTCCAACCTGGAGCCCCACGAAAGCGCCGACGTGAAGCGGATCTATCTCTCCCCCAGGGGCGTGCCGCTGACGCAAAAGCTTGCCCAGGAATTATCCGGGGAAGAACACCTGATTCTTTTGTGCGGCCACTATGAGGGCGTCGATCAAAGAGTACTGGACAAGTACATCGACCTGGAGGTGTCCATCGGGGACTACGTGCTCACCGGCGGGGAGCTGGGGGCCATGGTGCTGGCGGACTGCGTGGCGCGGCTGATTCCCGGCGTGCTGGGCAGCGAGGAAAGCCCTCAGGACGAGAGCTTTTCCGACGCGGGCCTGCTGGAATACCCGCAATATACCCGGCCTCGGGAATTCGAGGGCATGCCGGTACCCCAGGTGCTGCTGGACGGCAACCACGCCAAAATCGCCGCCTGGCGGCGGGAGCAGGCCATTCGCGTCACCCAGGAGCGTAGGCCTGATTTGCTTAACATGGCAACACTGACAGAAAAAGAAAGACGTAAATTGATAGAAGAAAGTGCCGAGCAGCACGATTCAAGGGGGAAGTAATTTCTATGAATTGTCCTAATTGCGGTGGAAATTTAGCTGAAAAAGGTAAGTTTTGTCCTCATTGTGGTACTGCTATCCCTGCCGATTTATATATAAAAATAGATTCAAGACAGGAAATAATAGATCATGGCCGTGTAGCAGAAGCAAATTATGAAACGAGCAGAGAAAAAGAAACAACAAAAAGGAAGATGGGTACTTTAAAAATTTTACTTATTATATTTCTTACTCCATTTATATTATTTTTTTTAATGGGTATTGTTATTAGGATTGAAAATTTTGTCCATACCCAACAGTACAACAAAAGTACGGCTATTGAAATTGAACAAAAACAAAAAGAATTAGAAATTGAACGTCTTCAAAAAATCGAGGATGAAATACTTGAAGACATACGAAATGGTCAGTACGAACAGGCATTAATCAAATCGCAAACTTTAGTCTATACGATTGATAACCGTTCTTCAATTAAGGAGGCCTGGGATAAAAAAAGGGAAGATTTAATAAAAACTATTAACACTCTTTTAGAAGATAGGGATAAACGGTGAGCTCGTTATAGGAGTATAATATTACTTTCAGAAAGGAAGTCATCCCATGATCAAGCTGGGTATCATCGGCTGCGGCAACATGGGCGGGGCCATGCTGCGGCAAATGATGAAAGCGGGATTCTTTACCCCGGAGGAAGTCATCGTATCGGACAAAAACCCCGCCCTGCGGGCGCAGGTAAAGAGCGAGCTGGGCGTGAACGTGACCTATCACAATGAAGAAGCCGCCGCGGCCCCGACGCTGCTGCTGGCGGTAAAGCCCCAGTTCGTCCAGGAAGTCGGCGCTGAGATCGCAAACACGGTAAAGCCCGCCGCGCTGATCATTTCCATTGTGGCGGGGTATGATTTGTTCATGCTTCATCGCCTGCTGGAAAATGAAACCGCCCACATCATCCGCGTGATGCCCAACACTCCCGCCATGGTGGGCGAAGGCGTGCTGGCGGCCTGCCGCGGAGAGTACGTGACCGACGAGGAATGGAAGCTCGGCATGAAGCTGCTGTCCTGCATGGGCATGGCGGAGGAAGTGACGGAAAACCTGATGGACGCGGTGACGGGCCTGAGCGGTTCCTCCCCCGCATTCGTGTTCCTGTTCCTGGAAGCCCTGGCCGACGCGGGCGTACGGGGCGGCCTGCCCCGGGCCATGGCCCAGCGCTTCGCTGCCCAAACCCTCCTGGGCAGCGCCAAACTGGCCCTGGAAACCGGCAAGCATCCGGGACAGCTCAAGGACATGGTCACCTCTCCCGCCGGCACCACCATCGAGGGCGTGGCCGCGCTGGAACGCGGCGCCTTCCGCTCCGCCGTGATGGAAGCCGTGGACGCGGCGATTCAAAAGTCCAAGTCCTTCCATCAATAAATCGTTCCTTCGGAAGCTGCCAGCGCGGGAGATGATGCGGCGGGCCGCCATCCCGGCATCATCTCCCGGCACGGCGCATACCAGATCGTCCATCCTCCGCGCTTCACTTTTCGCATTTTTTTAAAAAAGCTATTGACAAAACAGCGTTTGTCTGATAATATATCACAGTGCCGCGCGGGAAACCGCCGCGGAGGAGCGGGGGAGCATAGCTCAGCTGGGAGAGCATTTGCCTTACAAGCAAAGGGTCACAGGTTCGAGCCCTGTTGTTCCCACTCACAACATGGCCCGGTAGTTCAGTCGGTTTAGAATGCCAGCCTGTCACGCTGGAGGTCGAGGGTTCGAGCCCCTTCCGGGTCGCCATATTTGCCTTGGTAGCTCAGCTGGTAGAGCATGTGACTGAAAATCACAGTGTCGGTGGTTCAACTCCGCCCCAAGGCACCTCTCAATAAGCGGTAGTAGCTCAGTTGGTAGAGCGCCACCTTGCCAAGGTGGAGGTCGCGAGTCCGAGCCTCGTCTACCGCTCCATTTTTTAAGGCGCCATAGCCAAGTGGTAAGGCGAAGGTCTGCAAAACCTTTACTCTCCGGTCCGAATCCGGATGGCGCCTCTGGAAAGAAGCTTCCACATGGAGGCTTCTTTTTTGTTTGGTTCATTAATTGTATTCTTGCCAAATACCCATCAATTTGATAGAATAAAATCCAGCAAAGGAAGCGGCCGGGCCGGCGTTCCCGACGGCACATGCTGCCTCCGCCAAAGCAGGAACCCCAAACAAAGGAGACAGACGTATGAAAAAACTGATTGGATTGATTGGCATCGTTTTGCTGCTGACGCTGGGCGCAGTCTGCGCCGCGGCGGAAAACGGCGCGCTGCCCCGGGTGGAGCTGGAAAGCGAAAAGCAGCCCGGCGTACTGGGCTTGCAATATAAATATATCCCCGCAAAGGCAAAGCTGACATATACCGATGGAGAGCGCAGCTTCACCTGCCCGGTGCTGATCAAGCTGCAAGGCGGGTTCACCACAAATTATGACAAGAAAAACTATACCGTGAAATTCTTTGACAACGAAACATATATGGAGAAAAAGAAAGTACGGTTTGTGGATGGCCGTGGCCTATGAAAAGCTGAACCGCGCCATTCGCTTTGTGATGAACAGCACAGATGAAGAATTCCACAGTCATTTCAGCGAATACTTCAATCTCGACGCCGCGCTGAACTACTATTGCTTTGTCTGGTACACCAACACCAAAATCTGATGCTGGCCACGCTGGACGGGAAGGTATGGTATCCCATGCTGTATGACCTGGACACTTGCTTTGGCTTGTATTATGACGGGACAGGCGTATTCAGCCCGGAGAAAACCGGAGATACCTACCAGGGCGCGGAAAGCCTGTTCTGGGAAAGGCTGGTAAAAGTCTTCCCCAACGAACTGCGGGAACGTTACTTCGAGCTGAGGAAAACGGTTTTCAACGAAGCGTATATCATGGCGCTTTTTGAGGCGTTTGAAAGCGAAATTCCCGCGGACACATGGCAGCGGGAACGGGAAAAATGGCCCGATGCGCCCGGCCAGGCTTACGGATTGGACAGCATCCGCCAGCATATCCGGGATCGGGAAGGCTTTGTGGACGGGATTTTCTCCAGCCTCGGCGCGGAATAAAAAACGGGCCGGCCCATCGGCATTTTTTGTGACGGGGGAACGCAAAATGAAAAAGAATATCACAATCTATGATATTGCGAAGGAAGCCGGCGTTTCGCCCGCCACAGTGTCCCGCATCCTCACCGGTTCCACTGCGGTAAGCCCGGCGAAGCGGGAGCGGGTGATGGAGCTGATCGAAAAGTACCACTTCCGTCCCAACGCCCTGGCCCGGGCCCTGACCGTGACCCAGAGCTATTTGATCGGGATGCTGGTGGCGGATTCGGGCAACCCCTACTATATCAGCGTGTTCACCGCCATCGAGAACGAAGCCTTCAAGCGGGGATACGCCACCCTGATGATGAACACCCATTCCACGCCCGCCTTTGAAATCACCATGCTGACCAAGCTGCGGGAGCTGCAGCCCGACGCCATCATCGTGTGCGGCGGGCGCATCGACCTGGAGGAACCCGACCCCGCGTTCCTGAATTTGCTTTCCTCCGTCGGGCGGAGCACCCGGCTCATCGCGGGCTCCCGCTGCCCCATGCCGGGGGTGCCGGGCATCGCCATCGACCACCGGGCGTCCATGGAGCTGGCCATGCAATACCTGATCGGCCTGGGCCATCGGGAAATCGGATTTATCTACACGGGTATCCCCTATTACGGCACCCAGCTGCGGTTGAAGCGCTTCTATGAAATCATTCAGGAATACCATCTGCCGTTCCGGGAGGAATGGCTGATTCACGTGCCGCAATACGACGCGGCTTCCGGCATGGAGGGCGTGGAAAAGCTGCTGCGGTGCGAAAAGCTGCCAACAGCCATCCTGGGCATGAACGACATGGTGTCCGCGGGCATCCTGCGGGAACTGCGCCATCGGGACGTGCGCGTGCCGGAGGACATCTCCGTGATCGGCTTTGACGATACGTTCGTCAGCGCCATTACATCGCCGGAACTCACCTCGGTGAGCTACGACTATCAGCTGTTCGCCTCCATGCTGCTGGACGCGGCGCTGTATGCCGGCTCTGTCGACGAGCTGCCCGAAAACCAGCTGGTGCCCGTTTTTATCACAGAACGGAATTCCTGCCGCAGAATCCCCGCCATCTGACAGCGGCAGTGAAAGAATGCGGGCAAAAATGTTTTTCCCCTGGCTTTGCTTCCCGCCGGGGATTGCATATTTCTGGAAGGAATGGTAAAGTAATCGACAGGGAAATGCAATACGGAAAGCGGAGTGAGAGTGCATGGCGGACGCTTCTTTGGAACAGATGCTGAAAGACGGGCGGCGGCCCATCCTGGTGGAGTTTGACCCGCCCCGGAACGAAAGCCCGGAAACGTTTATCACCGGCGCGCGGGAGCTGTACGCGGCGGGCGCGGATGTCATCACCATCGCGGACTGTCCCATCGGCAAAGCCAGCATCGACGCCTGCATGCTGGCGGCGAAGCTGAAACGGGAATACGGCATCGAAGCGCTGCCGCACATGGCCTGCCGGGACAGGAACCTGAACGCTTCCAAAGCGCTGCTCATGGGCCTGGCGATGGAGGGTATCCATCAGGTGCTGCTGGTGACCGGCGACCCGGTGAGCCACGAGGATCAGGAGCAGGTGAAGGGTGTGTTCCAGATGACCAGCCGCACCCTGGCAAAGTCCATCGTGGAATTGTCCAGCCAGGGCAAGCTAAACGAGTTTTTCCTCTGCGGTGCGCTGAACGTGAACGCCCACAATTTTGACAAGGAACTGGAACGGGCAAAGAAAAAGGAAGAAAGCGGCATCCGCGCTTTCCTCACCCAGCCCGTGTCCAGTCCCCGGGCGACGGAGCGATTGGCCCTGGCGCGGCGGGAATTGCAAGGCGCGCTGCTGGGCGGGCTGTTTCCCATCGTGAGCTATAAAAACGCCTGCTTCCTGAAAAATGAGGTGGCGGGCATGGAGATCGGTGATGATCTTCTTTCCGCTTATCAGGGCCTGGACCGGGAGGCGGGCGAGGCCATGGGGCGGCGGCAGTGCCTGATGATGGCCCGGCAGATGCGGGACAGCGTGGACGGGTTCTATATCATGACCCCCTTCCGCCGGGTGGCGCTGGTGAAGGGCATCATCAGCGATTTAAAATGCCTATGATAATTGACGTTTCAGAGGCTTTGCGGTATCTCGGCGCGACGAAGGCCGACGGGGAAACCATGCAGGCCGTGGAGCAGGCGGCAGCGGAATTGGAAGCGCGGCTGGTTCCAAGGTATGTATATAAAATTTCTCATGCAGAGCAAACAGAAAACGGCGTGCATTTGCCGGAAGCGGGATTGCTGCTGCCGGGGAAACTGGCTCAAAACATGCTGCAAGCCTGCAACCGGGCTGTGCTGTTATGCTGTACTTTGGGCGCGGAGTTCGACCGGATGCTCTGCATGGCCCAGGCCCGGGACATGGCGAAGGCCGCCATCCTGAACGCCTGCGGCAGCGCTTACGTGGAAGCGGGCTGCGAGGAAGCGGAAAAAGAAATCGCCGCGCGGTATCCGGATATGTATCTCACCGACCGGTTCAGCCCCGGCTACGGCGACCTGCCCTTGTCCGTCCAGCCGGATTTTTTAGCCGCTGTGGACGCGGGAAAGCGCCTGGGCGTGGTCGTGACGGACACCTGCCTGATGCTGCCCGCCAAGTCCGTCACCGCCATCATCGGCTTATCGAATACGCCCCAGCCTGCCAGAATCAGGGGCTGCGGGTACTGCGCCCTGAAAGGAAACTGCGCGTATCGGGAAAGGGGAACCTCCTGTGAAATTTGACTTAAGCAACATCCGCCTGCTGGACGGGGCCATGGGCACCATGCTGCAAAAAAGCGGCCTCAGGCCCGGCGAAATCCCCGAGCTGAAAAACCTGGAAAACCCTGAGATGATTGCCGCCGTACACCGAGCGTATATCGCCGCGGGCAGCCAGGCGGTGTACGCCAACACCTTCGGGGCCAACCGCCGCAAGCTGCAAAAGACCGGGCATACCGTGGCGGAAGTGGTGGCCGCGGGCGTGAAGCTGGCGAAGGAAGCGGCGGGGGAAAAAGCCTCTGTGGCCCTGGACATCGGGCCGCTGGGCGAGCTGCTGGAACCCCTGGGCACTCTGTCCTTTGAGGACGCCTATGACCAGTTCGCGGAGATGATGGAAGCAGGCGCGGCGGCAGGGGCCGATCTGGTGGTGATCGAAACCATGACTGACCTGTACGAAACCAAGGCGGCGCTGCTGGCGGCGAAGGAGCATACCCGCCTCCCCGTGTTCGTCACCATGAGCTTTGACGCCTCGGGCCGCACCTTCACCGGCTGCACCGTGGCGGCGATGGCCCACACCCTGGAGGGCTTGGGCGCGGACGCCATCGGCATCAACTGCTCGCTTGGCCCGGTGGAGCTGCTGCCGCTGCTGAAAGAACTGCGGCGGAATACGTCTTTGCCGGTGATCGCCAAGCCCAACGCGGGCCTGCCCGACCCGGCTGACGGACACTACGACCTGAAACCCGCGGATTTCGCTTCCGCCATGGCGCTGATCCTCCAGGCGGGCGCGGACATTGTGGGCGGCTGCTGCGGCACCGACCCGGATTACATCCACGCTCTAAACCAAATCCTTCCCGAAAGCAAGCCCGTTCACGGTACTTATATCCCCCGCAGCCTCGTCTGCACGCCCACCGTCACCCTGCCTCTGGACAGAATCCGGGTGATCGGCGAACGCATCAACCCCACGGGCAAGAAGCGGTTTCAGCAGGCGCTGCTGGAAAACGACCTGGACTACATCGTGGACGTGGCCATCCAGCAGGTGGACGCGGGCGCGGACATTCTGGACGTGAACGTGGGCTTCCCCGGCGTGGACGAAATGGCCATGCTGCCCCGGGTGGTGAAGGCTTTGCAGGCGGCGGTGGACGTGCCGCTGCAGATCGATTCCGCCAGCCCCGCCGCCCTGGAAGCCGCCCTGCGGGTGTACAACGGCAAAGCGGCGGTGAACTCGGTGAACGGGAAGGAAGAATCCCTTCAAACCGTGCTGCCGCTGGTGAAGAAGTACGGCGCGGCGGTGGTGGGCCTGACGCTGGATGAAAACGGCATCCCGGACTCTGCCGAAAAACGCTTCGCCATCGCGGAAAAGATTCTGAACCGCGCCCTCGCCCTGGGCATTCCCCGGGAGGACGTGTGGATCGACTGCCTCACCCTCACCGTGTCCGCCCAGCAGGAGCAGGCGGAAGAAACCCTGAAAGCCATTTCCATGGTGCGGAACCGGCTGGGCCTGCAAACGGTATTGGGCGTCAGCAACATTTCCTTCGGCCTGCCCAACCGCCTGCTGATGACCCAGACATTTTTAATCCGCGCCCTCCATGCGGGGCTGACCCTACCCATCGTGAACCCCAACCAGAAGGAAATCCTGGACGCCATCGCCGCCTTCCGGGTGCTGAACGGCGAGGATGAACAGAGCAAAAGCTACGTCGCCCGCTTCGCCCAGGCCCAGCCCGAAAGCAAACCGGCGCAAGCCTTTACGCTCTCCCTGGACGACGCCATCCTGCGGGGCCTGAAAACGGAAGCCGGACGCCTGGCGAAGGAAGCGCTGAAAACCGAAGCGCCCCTGACCCTGGTGGAACAGCATTTGATTCCCGCCCTGGACAAGGTGGGCATAGACTACGAAAAGGGCGCGGTGTTCCTGCCGCAGTTGCTCTCCGCCGCCCAGGCGGCCCAGGCGGTGTTTGAGGAAATCAAAAGCGTTTTAACCGGTGCGGAAACCGTCAGCAAGGGGAAAATCGTCCTCGCCACCGTCCAGGGCGACATCCACGACATCGGCAAGAATATCGTGAAAACCGTGCTGGAAAACTACGGCTACACCGTCATCGACCTGGGCAAGGACGTGCCGCCGGAAACGGTGGTGCAAGCCGCGAAGGAACACGATGCGAAGCTGGTGGGCCTCTCCGCCCTCATGACTACCACCCTGCCCGCCATGGAGGAAACCATTTCCCAGCTGCGCCGCATGGAGGCTGCTCCCACCGTGATGGTGGGCGGGGCCGTGGTGACGGAAAGCTGGGCGGCATCCGTCGGCGCGGATCACTACGCCAAGGACGCCCGCACCGCCGTGGGTATCGCAAGAAAGGTGTTTGGGGAATAAGCATATGTGCGACGCCATCGTGAAAACCCAGTATAGCACCCCGGACAGGCTGGCTACCCGCATTTCCATTCACAGCAAGTATTCCACCAACAAACAGGGCTTCGGCAATTGGATCGCATCCCATTACCGGATGGAGGAAGGAATGCGTGTATTGGAGCTTGGCTGCGGCACGGGCGAAATGTGGCTGGGAAAGGAAGAACTGATCAACCGCTGTTCCACGCTGATTCTTTCGGATGTTTCGGAAGGCATGCTGGAAAAGGCGAAAGAAACCCTGGGAGAAAACCAGCGCGTTTCCTTCCAGGTGATGGACATTCAAAGCATCCCGTATCCCGATCAGACCTTTGACGCGGTGATCGCCAACATGATGCTGTATCACGTGCCGGACTTGGACAGGGGGCTTCGGGAGGTCAGGCGGGTGCTGAAACCCGGCGGCGCGTTCTATTGCGCCACTTACGGGGAAAACGGCATGATGGCCTGCGTGTGCGAAATGTTCAGGACATACGGCATCGAAGACCAAACGAACAAACGCTTCACGCTGCAAAACGGGGAAGCGCGATTGAAGCCATACTTTGATTCAGTACGGCGGTTCCTTTATGACGACGCCCTGGCCGTTACCGACGCAAACGACATGGCGGACTATATTTTTTCGCTGGCCGGGCTGTCGGCGCTGCAAGCGCTGCCCCGGGAAACGGTACTTCATGTGCTTCAAAGCCATATGCAGGATGGAGTGCTGCGGATTCCCAAGGAATACGGCATGTTCATCTGCCAATAGAATCAAAGGAGAATACGATGGAGAGGCAGTATACGAGGCTCGACGCGGCAAGGAACCTGATCGACCCCATCATCAAAAGCATCGCCGACGAGGAAGCCAAGCGCGGCGCGTTCGTGCATCTGTACGGCGTGGGGCTGCTGGCGTCCCTCCTGGCGTTAAAGCGGGGCTATGGACGCGAAACGGCGGAACTGGCGGAAATCGCCGGGATGCTGCATGATCTGCTGACCTATGTGGACAGGGAGACCGACACAGACAATCACGCCCATCCATGCGCGGACTATGCCAAAGAACACGTTCTGAACAAGCTGGACTGTCTGACAGAGGAAGAAAAGGCCATGATCTACCAGGGCATTTACAACCACAGCGACAAGCGCGTGAAGGGCTGCGCTTTCGACGAAATCATCAAGGACGCCGACGCCGCCCAGCACGCCCTGCGGAATCCCATGGAGGATTACTTCTACAACATGGAACGGATTCAGCGGGTATTGAGAGAATTATACTGATTCCGATTGATCCGCTATTGACAAATTTCCCGATATTTCTTAGAATACAACTGTTCTGAGAAATCAGAACCGGGAGTGGACAACAAACGCGCAGGCGGTTGCTCTGACACCTTCTGAAAAAGGAGGTGGTTTGCAATGCGGATTACTTTTCATATTGGAAAGTTCACTGTGACCATCATCATCAGCGAAACGCATCGCAAACAAAAGAACAACCGCCACTCTGCCAAGTGACGGCTGTTCTTGCGATGCGAATCGCAAACATAGTCTGATCTTTTGACGAGCAACCGCGTGCGTGGTTCACTCCTCGTTTCTATTATAACCTCTTTCGGGAAAAAGTCAAGTTTTTTCAAACGTTCACTCAAAGTCATACGAAAAATCAAAGGAGGCGGCAGCATGATCGCGCAATATCCCCCCATGGGCTGGAACAGCTGGGACTGCTACGGGGCGGCGGTCACGGAGGACACGGTAAAAGCCAACGCAGAATACATGGCGAAGCACTTGAAGGAATACGGCTGGGAATACGTGGTGGTAGACATTCAGTGGTATCAGCCCACCGCTTCCACCCACGCTTACGAGCCCTTTTCCGACCTGGTAATGGACGGATACGGACGTTTGCTGCCCGCAGAAAACCGCTTCCCCAGCGCGGCAAAAGGCCAAGGCTTCAAACCGCTGGCTGATTACATTCATTCATTGGGCTTGAAATTCGGCATCCACATCATGCGGGGCCTGCCCCGGATGGCGGCGCATCAGCACTTGCCCATCTGGAACAGCGAAGCCCGCTGCGACCAGGCGGCGAATCCTAACTCCATCTGCGCCTGGAACCCGGACATGTACGGCACGAAAGCCGATCTGCCCGCCGCGAAAGCGTACTATGACAGCATCTTCCGCCTGTATGCGGAATGGGGCGTGGACTATGTGAAGTGCGACGATATCGCCCGGGAGTACCCGCACTGCAAAAAGGAGATCGAGATCATCTCCGAAGCCTGCCGGGGATGCGGGCGGGAGATCGTGCTGAGCCTTTCCCCCGGCCCCGCGCCGCTGGAGCAGGCGGAGCACTTGAAGCAATACGCCAACCTTTGGCGCATCACCGACGATTTCTGGGACGACTGGCGGCTGCTGAAAGCCATGTTTGAACGGGCGGAAAAGTGGTGTGTCCATGCAGGCCCCGGCCATTGGCCCGACGCGGACATGCTGCCCGTAGGCGCGCTGCGGCAGTGCTACGGCAAGCCCGACTGGACGCATTTCACCCAGCCCGAACAGCGCACCATGATGACCCTCTGGTGCATGATACGCTCTCCCCTCATGATCGGCGGCGACCTGCCCAAGAACGATGCATTCACCCTGAACCTGCTCACCAACGGCCCGCTTTTAGCCATCGAAAAGGAAAGCTGGTGCGCCCATTCGGTGTGCGCCACAGAAACGTCCTGCTGCTGGCTCGCGCCCCGGAAGGACGGCAAGGGCTGCTACGCCGCGGTGTTCAACCTCTCCGACGAGGAAAAGACGGTTTCTTTCCCCGCCGCCTCTTTGGAAGGAACGTTCAAAACCGCCGTCGAGCTTTGGAGCGGCAATCCCGGCGAAAGCCTCTCCGCCCTTCTTCCGCCCCACGACACGGCGGTATGGCAAGTTACCTATTGATTCTTGATTGAAGGTGAGCTTACTTCTGTTCTTCTGCCAGTCGGGTCAGGTATTCTTTCCGCAAGCAATAGGTTACAATCCCTCAAACCCCTGGCTGCCAAGGCTCACTTCGCCGGTGCGCAGGACATGGGGGCCGGTTTCGTCCTCGATCATCAGCCCGCCGTCGTCGGCAACGCCCGTGACCCGGGCGTTTTTTTCGTGGCCGTTTTCAGTGTAACGGATGTCCCGGCCAATCAGCGGCATATGGGCGCGGTAATAGGCAATGGCTTCACCGGTATCCAGCTTTTCCATCCCGTCCAGAAAATGCCGGGCGATGGTTCCGGCCAGGGCGAAGCGGTCTGTTTCCGCGTCCAGGGCCCCGGCAATGGCGGCTTCGGGCGGGAATCCGCCGGGCGGCGTTTTCAGGTTCACGCCGATACCCACCACCACGCCCTGCCGGACGCCCTCGGCTAAAATGCCGCAGACCTTTTTCCCCCGGAGGAACAGGTCGTTCACCCATTTGATTTTGGGCTGCAAGCCGGTCCGTTCATGGATCGCCTTGCACACCGCCACGGCGGCAAGAATGGTGATTTTCCCCGCGTCGGCGCCCTGCGGCGGCTGCACCAGCAGGCTCATGTACAGCCCCGTTCCGGGCGGCGACACGAACCGCCTGCCAAGTCTCCCCCGTCCGGCGGTCTGGCTGTCTGCGGTCAGTAAATACGGCGCGGAGATTCTTCCTTCCCGCGCCCATGCTTTCAACCGCGTGTTGGTGGAGTCCGTTTCATCCAGGGCCAGCACTGGCACATGCGCCCAGCGAGAGCCAAGACACGCATGAATGATTTCTTCTGGTTTCAACATAAAAAGGCTTTCTTGGAAGAGGGTCTGGGGGGAACCGTTCTTTGGGCTCCAAAGAACGGTTCCCCCCAGTATCCTCCTGTTAAATCTGCGGCAAACTCGCGGCGGCGACGCTCTGGCCCACGCGGCGGCTCTTTTCGTCGGGGATATGGAGCTGAACCTTCGCGGCGATTTCGGGGAACTCCCTGTCCAGCACTTCCTGGGCTTTCTCCAGAATGATCGGCCCGCCCGCGCCGGAGGTGACGCGGCCCATGATGAGCACATGGTCGATGTCATAGAACCGGCTGTACCAGGCCAGGGAATAGCCGAAGTACACGCCGATGGTGGCGTAAATCTTGGCGGCTTCGGGGTTACCCGCGAGCATTTCCTTCTGCACGATTTTCAGCTTTTCGGCGGGGGACAGGCTTTCGTCCAGCGCAATGCCCGCGGCGGGGGCCAGCTTGATCACGCTGTCCTGGCTGAAATACTTGACGCCGCAGCCCCAGTCGCCGCTCCATTCGTCGGCGAGGGATTCGGGGTTCGCGTCCACGGGGGCGAAGGCCAGCTCGTTCAGCCAGCCGGTGATGTTCATGTCTTTGTCCACATAGCCAGCGGCCTCGCTGGTGCCCATGGCGACGCCGAACACGTTGCCCGCGTTCAGCTCCATGGCCCCGGCCAGGGCGGTCACGTCGCCGTCGTTGGCCACCTCGATGGGCGCGCCGATCTCCTTCGCCACGTCCAGGTACATGGTCTTGACCCGGCGGGCGAAGTCCTCCTTCGGCACTTTCAGGAACAGGGAGGCCACCATCACTTTGTTGTCGATGTACACGCCCGCGCTGGAAACGCCGATGGCGTCCACCCGGGGCATATGGCCGGCGGCAGTCTTCATGGCTTCCAGGATGCCGTCGTAATGGTACTGCGGGTCGCTGTTGGTCTTGGGGAACCAGACCACTTCCTCGGAATAGACCGGTTCGCCGTCGATTACGGCGGACACCTTGCGGTCGCTGCCGCCCGCGTCGAAGCCGATGCGGCAGCCGTCCAGGTGGCGGCCCACGCTGTTGGCGGAGGAGCGCGTGATCAGTACGTCCTCAATCTTCTCCGCCTGCTCCACCTCGAAGGGGCGCTCGTACACGGTGGCCATGAAGTCCGCGTCAAAGGCGCGTTCGCCGCCCGCACGGTACGCGGCTTTCAGGTGGTCATGCACTTCCTTGGAGCCGAAGGTGACGATCTTCCAGCCGCCGCGCGCCCACAGCAGGGTCTTGATGAGCCGGTCCAGCAGCGGCACGGTGCGGGCGTCCTTGCCGTCGGGGAAGATGCTCATTTGGTAATGCTCGCAGAAGCCCTGGTTGCGCAGGATCAGCACGGCGAACGGGATGCCCTGGCCGCTGGCGGCAACGTCCTGTTCATAGGCGCGGGCCTCCATTTCCAGGGGGCGGTAAGCGGGATCAAGCGGCGCGGGAACCTTCATGGTGTACACTTTTATGTCCTCCTTTAAATCGTGTAGGGTTTTATGAGTGTGAAGTGTGGAGAGTAGAGTGTGGAGTGAGTATGGTACAATCAGTAGAACCTGTAGCAGCAAACAAGACGGAGTAACTATTTACCAACACCGCTGCCTGTCATCCTGAGCGAAGTGGAGCAGGAGCGGAACGGAGTCGAAGGATCTAAAACAATCGACATAAAGCAAGTTCATCATATATCCAGCTATGAGATCCTTCGACTCCGTTCCGTTCTCGCTTCACTCCGCTCAGGATGACAAAGCAACACTTGCTGCTGCTTGTTTAGCAGCTTTCGCAAATCCGAAAATACTTCTTCGTGCGTCAAACGCTCTGTGTTTTGTTCGGCGAGGTCATCCGCTTCATCCAGTGCGTTTTCGACATCATCATCAAACTCTGTATATTCGGTCATTGCTTTTTTCCCTTTGTTCAATCAATCAGTTGAACCCAAAAATCTTCTGTGCGATCTTATACGCCCCGATGGTCAGGTCTCGGCCGCCCTTGCCGGGAAGGTGCAGGGCGCGGCCCATGAGGCGGTGGCGGAGGGTGTCGTAAACCTTGGGGTTTTCCTTCTCGATGAATTCCCAAAGCTCCTTTTTCTTTTGCAGGTTTTCTTCCGTGCCGCTCTTGGTAAGCAGGACGGAGGAAACGGTGGTGACGATTTCCAGGTAGTTGAGCATATACTTGCGCTTGTGCTCGTCCTCAATCGAGAACGGGTCAATCGAACTCACCAGCAGCCGGTTCACCAGCAGGGCCTGGTCGATGCGGCGGATCATCACCTGCTCCTGCACGGACTGGTCGTCCCGGCCGATGAAGTAGTGGTAGAAGTCCACGTCCAGGTAATACATTTTTTCCACGTTCTTGAGGGGGATATACACATACAGCTCGTCCACGTAGAAGGTGTGCTTGGGCAGGGTCATGCCGCAGTCCCGGAGCAGCTGGGTGCGGTAGATGACGGAGTGCATCAGCATGTACTGGCCCTTGCGGAAACGGCGCGTTTCCTCCCAGCCGAACACCCGGTGCTGGGGCAGGGCGTGGTGGTAGCTCATGGTGTGCTTGTGAACGGCGCCGACCTTGTCGTAGATGTAATTGCTCACCAGCATGTCGATTTGGTTTTCCTCGGCGGCGAAGCCCCGCAGGCATGCCAGCACCTTGGGATACGCCTCCGCGTCCACCCAGTCGTCGGAGTCCACCACTTTGAAATACAGGCCCGTGGCATGGGCAAGGCCCGTCATCACCGCGTCGCCATGGCCGCCGTTTTCCTTGTGCACAGCCCGGACGATGCCGGGATACCTGCGTTCGTAGTCGTCGGCGATTTTCGCGGTATCGTCCTTGGAGCCGTCGTTCACGATCAGGATTTCCACCTCGTCGCCGCCGGGCAGCAGGGATTCCACGGCATGGCTCAGGTAATCCTGGGAGTTATAGCTGGGAATGGCGATGGTCAGCAGCTTCATAGGATCAAATCCCCTCTGTATGTAATAGAATCTTCCGGTTCAAAGCGCTCAATTCTTTTGTGTCGATCCTCAGGTTCGTATCATATCCATTCGCATCACGTCACCTGTACAATTCCTATTATACACTATTTTCTGATCGGATTAAAGATGGATTTTTTTAATTCTTCATTTGGCTTCTTTGTTTTTTACAACAAAATCCGGGGCAAGAGTCCCGGACTTTGTCTGCATGCCGCGAAGGATGATTCTTACCGGAACCGTCCCGCGTTCTTTGTTATTCCCGCGTGGTTTTCACGCTGTAAAACACCTTATTGGGCGTCATATCCTGCTGGTAGTTGATGAACAGCTCCTCCACGGTGACGCACATGAAGCCGTGGTCATAGAGCCATTGGGCGGCCTGCTTGCCGGACTCGGGGGTTTTGTCCTTGATGTCATGCATCAGGATGATGGAGCCGTCCTTGGTGTCTGAACGCACCACGCTCATGACGGCGGCGGTGGATTTGCCCGTCCAGTCCTTGGTGTCCACGTCCCACTCGATGAAGGGCAGGTTCAGCTTGGACTTGATGAAGTATTCAAAAATGCCGTAAGGCGCGCGGAGCATCCAGGGAGCCAGGCCCCAGGTTTTGGTCATCACATTGTACATCTTTTCGGTGTACGCCTGGATGCGGGGGATGGTGGATTTGCTGGTGTCGGTGTGTTTATAGTGGTGGCTTTGCAGGGAATGGTTCTCGTCGTTTTCCCGCAAGGCGATGTCGGCGAATTCCTCGATGCGGTCGCCCACCAAAAAGAAGGTGGCCTGGGCCCCGGCATGGCGCAGGTTGTTAAGCAGCGTGGCGGTGTTGGCGTAGTCCGGGCCGTCGTCAAAGGTGAGAGCGCACATTTTGTACATAGAATTGTCGGTCTGCCGCTCGCCGTATTCCGTCATATACCCGCGGATGGCGTTGTAGGGGATGGTCACCCGCATCAGCGAAGGCTGCTTGGGATACAGGATTTTGGCCTCATAATGGAAGCTCAGCGACACCGGCCCCAGCATGAAGGGCGTTTCCATCAGCGCTTCCCTGGTGCATAGGGCCCGGAGCGTTGCTTCGTCGGCCTCCTGCTGGGGAAAATAATGATCCAGTTCTTCGTATACGGCCTCCGCCATGATCTCCCAGGCTTCGCTGTCCTCGTCGAACAGGTCGGAAAGGGAAACCCGCTTGCCCGTGTCCATGTCGTACACCCGGCATTCAAAGGGCGAACGCACCTGCTTGCGCTTATAGCTTTCCCGGGCCAGCACCAGGAAGCTGACCACGCTCTGGCCTGACCGGGTGTTCACCACATGCACGTCCAGGCGGCTGTTGCGCTTGGGGTTATTGGATTTTTTCATTTCAGGCCCCAGCTGCGCCACATATCCGTCCACCAAAGCGTTGATTTCCTCGTCTGCGCTTTTTTGCGCGGTCTCCACGTATTCCCAGGAAAGATAGGTCTGCTGGTTCAGCTTGTCCTTCACCGTGTATTTCACCTGAAAAGCCGCCGGGAAGCTGTCCGCCTTTTCCGCCGTCGCGGACAGCGGCAGCAGCAGCGTCAGCAGCAGCAGCGCCAGGATTCGTTTCATCCGCAGTCCCTCCTGAAAAGGAAAATTTGTAAAAAACCTTCGCGCCGCCCGGAATGGCATGCGGGCGCAGCCGCCCATACCATCCGAGGCGTGCGAAGGTCGGGATTATTCCACCAATCTGTGCTCGGGTATTGCCGGCAGGATCTTCGGGATTGGGCGTGGCGTCCGCGCCGGAGACGGCCCCGAAGGCGGCGGCGTGGCGGAAGGCGTCGGAGAGGCCTGGGGCGTGGGTTGGCCGGGCGCGGGTGCTGCATCGTTGTCCAGCTCGTCCAAACGCACCGTGCGCACTTCAATTTCAGGCTGTTCCTCATCGTCCCCCTGCTGCAGTTCGGACAGGTCAACCTCCGTGGCGTTTTTCGACCACTGCCGCCAGTTGTCGTATACATCCCACACGCGCATGTCGTTGGGGTCAAGGAAGACAACCATTCCCGCGTCCAGATCCACCAGGTTCAGCCTCATGGGATCGGGCTCCTCGGTCCATTCCTCCTCGAACATCTCGCTCCGGTCATAGGCGCGGTGGATGCGCAGGCCGGGAAATTTTTTGATATCGGACAGCAGCGTGGTGTTTCCAAGATTCGCGCCGCGAAAGCCCCAGTTAATAAACAGCTGGTTATGGTTCACGCCGGAACACTGGATGAAGCGCACCCGGTCGTTTTTGATGGAATACACCATGGCGCTGTGTTGGTGAAAGCCTTTTTCATCGGAATACTCCACCCGGATGATATCCCCAACCCGCAAGCCGCCGGCCTCCCAAACGGTGTTATACTGCCGCCACTTTCCATGGGGATTCACTTCGCCGGACAATAGGTATCCCAAAAACTGGCAAAAGCCGAAGCATTCCCCCCAGCCATAAGCATTGGGCATTCCGCTTTGCACTTCATTGCATTCCCACCGGCAGCCAAACCATCCGCGATTGTAGAAATAATCCTCTCCCTTTGCTTCCGCGATGAGCTGGGAGGACTGTGTCCATCCTTTTTTGTTTTCGCGCGCGTGAAAGTTCTGTGTCACATCCGGTTTTGTCACCCAGTACCATCCGTCGTTCAAATCATAGGCTTCCAGGATGGCGTCGAGGTTTTCCGTGGTGTAAACGCCTCGAAACCGCGTATCGACAAATCGGAATTCTTCGGGGGGCTCAAAAAAAACCTCTTCGGCGGCTCCCTCCGGCAGGCATCCCAGCAGCAGCAGCGCCGCCAGAATCCCCGAAATCCATTTCCGCATCATTGCTCACTCAAACCTCGTCCGCGTTTGCTCTTTCGTCAAATAAGGGGATAAATACCCGCGTATATCTTAACACAAAAAACGGAAAATTGGAATATATTTTGATTAATTGTTTACATTCATGAAATAATCAGAGAACCGCGTCAGCCCAGCATATCCGGGATGGTGAAGGAAAATTCGCTGCCCTCGCCCAAGGCGCTTTTCAGCGCGATGTCCACGCCCATTTTTTGCAGCACTTCCTTGGCGATGGATAAACCCAGCCCGCTGCCCTTTCCGCTGTGGCTGCGCTCGGCCTGGTGAAAGCGGTCGAAGGCCAGGCGCTGGGTCTCCTCGTCCATGCCGATGCCGGTGTCCCGGACGAAAAACCGCGTGCCCGCTTCCGTTTTTTCCGCGCCCAAAGACACCGTGCCGCCCTCGGGGGTGAATTTCCGGGCGTTGTCCAGGAAGATGGTCAGCACCTGGGACAGCCTGTCCTCGTTGGAGCGGATGTCCGGCAAGGGTTCTTCGGGCAATACGCGTTCGAAGGCAATCTGTTTCTCGCTGAACAGGCTGCTGTTGCGGTCGTGCAGGTCGTAAATCAGCTCGTTGGGGTCCACCCGTTCCATCTCGAAGGCCGCGGGATTGGACTGCAGGCTGCTCAGCTCCAGCATGTCGTTCACCAGCCGGGACAGGCGGGTGACCTCTTCCACAATGATGTTATAGTACCGCTGCCGGTCCTTGTCCTCCGTCACCAGCCCGTCCCGCAGCCCTTCGCCCAGGCCGCGGATGGAGGCCAGGGGCGTGCGCAGCTCGTGGGAAATGTTGGCCACGTAGTCGTGGCGGGTGCGCTCCAAACGCTCCTGCTCGGTAATGTCGCGGATGAGGGCCACGGTGCCGCGGCTGCGGGGCAATTTGCTTTCCGAGGGCAGGCGGGAAACGGCGAAATACAGCACCCGATCCCCCGCGGCGAATTTTCTGTCCCAGTGTTCTTCCGGGCTGTCCTCCCGCAGGGCGTCCATCACGGCGCGGTAGGCGTCCGTTTCCTCCCCGCCCAGCAGCGACCAGGCGGCGGCGTTTTCATGCAGGATGCCGCCCTTCTCGTCCACAGCCAGAATGCCTTCGCTCAGGCCCTCCAGAATCAGCGCCATGGTTTCCTTTTCGCACTTCAAATCGCTGATGGCCTGGGCCACCGAAGCGCTCATCTGGTTCAGCGCCCCCGCGATTTCCCGGATTTCTTCACCGGGCAGGTTTTCGGGCAGCGTCACCTGCTCGCCCTCCACCAGCCGGACCGCCATTTCGGTGATGATGCGGGCGGGGCGCACGGCGCGCTTGGCCGAAAAGATGCTGACCGCCACCATGGTCATGAGCAGCACGCCCATGGAAATCAGCATCCGGTTGCGGAAGGACAGCGCCGCGTCGGACAGCGTGCGCATGGGCCGCCCGGCCAGCACATAGCCGCCCTCCGATTTGTGCACCACCATCAGCGCGGTCTTTCCCCCCGCCTGCTTGCGCACGATGGCGGAAGCGTCGGTGTCCGCCGCGTCCAGCAGGGAAGTGAGCGTGCCGCCGGCGAAGTAGGGGGCGGCGGATTCCGTATAGGTGATCACGCGGCGGTCAGCGGTCAAAAACATATAAAAGTCCCCGTCCATGTTCAGAACGGGGTTCGCCGCCGTATACAGCGCGTCGGAGCCCAGCAGCCCGATTTCATACAGCGTATACAGCCTTTCCGCTTCCCGCAGGCCGCCGGTGATGGTGTTGTAGAGGGACGCGGCGTAAATATCCTGAAAGTAGTAGCTGCTCAAGGCCACCAGCGCGCCGGATACCCCCACGATGATGATCAGGATGAGCATCAGCAGCCGCATGAAAGCGGAGGAAACCTTACGCATCCTCCCGCACCTCCACCTTGTAGCCCACGCCGTACACGGAGCGCAGGATGATATCCGTGTCTTCCGGCAGCTTCTTGCGGATGCGCTTGATGCTGGTGTCCACCACCCGGGGGTCGCCGTTGAAATCAAAGCCCCAGATATTGTCCAGCAGCTGTTCCCTCGTGAACACCTGGCGGGGATGGCTGCCCATCAGGTGCAGGATTTCCACTTCCTTGGGGGACAGCAGCACGCTTTCCCCGTTCACCCGCACCTCATAGCATTTCAGGTCGATTTCCGTGTTGCCGATTTTCAGCTTGCCCTGTTCCGGCGCGGCCTGCATCTGGTTCATGCGGCGGAAGATCACCGCGATGCGGCTGACGATTTCCCGGGGGGAGAAGGGCTTCACGATGTAGTCGTCCGCCCCCAGGGCGAAGCCCAGCAGCTTGTCCACTTCCTCGCCCTTGGCGGTCAAAATAATGATGGGCGTCATGGAAATGGCGCGGATATCCGCGCACAGCTGGGTGCCCGTGCGTCCGGGCATCATGATGTCCAGGATCACCAGGTCGGGCCGCATCCGCTGGAACGCCTCCATCACGTCGTCCCCCCGGAACACGGAATAGACCTCGTAATCCTCCCGGGTCAGATAGATCCTGAGCGATTCATGAATGCCGATCTCATCATCGGCGATTAAAATCAGCTTTTTCTTGTTCATGCGTTTTTCCTCCGGACACTGCCTTCACGATAACGCTTCCTGTGCCTGCCCGGCCCACGGAAGGGAATCGGTATGGTCAAAACTCCGCTTCTTATGTTATCACAACACCCGAAGATTTACAACGGAAAATGTGATAATTGTTCCCTTGCCGAACCATTCCGGCAATCGACGCGCCGCCTGCCGCAGCCTGTTCTTCGGAAACAGGGCGCTATTTTCGTTTTTGGGGGGATGGTAAACGGCGGCAATCTGTGATATACTGATAGCAACTGTTTGTCAGGCTGTTTAGCGAAGCGCGTTTATGCCAAAGACGGAATGGATTTGATGAACCAATCCACATCAGCCCAAAAAACCGGAGGGGCGGAGAATAAGAGGGGGAAAAGGAATGAAGAAACAAAGCATAAAGCGGCTGGCGGGATTCTTTCTTGTCCTGCTGCTTCTGTCCGGGCTTTTGCCGTCAGGCGGCGCGCACGCCCAAAGCGAACGCAAAACCGTCCGCGCCGGCTGGCACGAGGTTCCGTATTTTATCACCGACCAATACGGAAGATGGTCCGGCTATTCCTACGATTACCAGAGTAAGCTGGCCGCTTATACCGGATGGGATTATGAGTATGTTACGGGCAGCTGGTCTGATCTTTTGCAAATGCTCAAAGACGGGGAAATAGACCTGCTGAGCGATGTGTCCTATTCGGAGGAGCGGGCCAAGACCCTGCTGTATTCTTCCCTTCCCATGGGCACGGAATCATATTACATCTTTGTCGCGCCCGATAATACGGAAATCAGTTCGGACGATTTTTCGACCTTAAACGGGAAAAGGGTCGGCGTGGCCAAGGGCAGCATCCAGAAGGATTTTTTCCTGAGCTGGGCGGACATGCACGGCGTGCAGGCGGAAATCATTGAACTGAGCAGCACGGAAGAAGAGTCCCTGCTGCTGCTTGGCACGCAGCTGGACGCCTTTGTTACAGTGGACATCTATGGCGACGCTGACACCGCCATGCCGATCAGCAAAGTAGGCTCATCCGATTTTTACTTTGCGGTATCCAAAAACCGTCCTGACCTGCTGGCGGAGCTGAACGCCGCTATGAACAAAATCCAGGATGAAAACAAGTATTTTAACCAGCAGCTCCATGAGCAGTACCTCAGAAGCCGGGAAACGAACCTGTATCTTTCCTCCGAGGAAAAGAAGTGGCTGGTCGACCATGGGACGATTCGGGTGGGGTACCAGGATAACTACCTTGCCTTTTGCGCGATGGATGAGACCACGGGCGGACTGATCGGCGCTTTGAAGGATTATTTGGACTATGCGGCATCGGCGCTGGAAAACGCGCATCTGGACTTTCAGGCCACAGCGTATCCCACCGCGGCATCCGCCATCGAAGCGTTGACAAACGGCGAAATTGACTGCGTGTTCCCCGCCAACCTGACCAACTATGACGCCGAGACGCTGGGCGTGGTCATGTCCCCCGCGCTCATGCGCACGGAGATGGACGCTGTCGTGCGGGCGTCGGAACAAAAGGAATTCATCCGCAAGGAGCAGGTGACCGTCGCCGTCAACCAGGGCAACACCAATTATGATCTGTGGCTGTCGGATCATTACCCAACCTGGCAGAGAGCGTATTTCAAGGATACGCCGGCGGGCCTGGAAGCCGTCGCTTCCGGGGAAGCCGACTGCGTGATCATCAGCAATTACCGCATCAACAATATATCAAAGCAGTGCGAAAAACTGCGCCTGACGACTGTCTATACCGGCGTCGATATGGATTATTACTTTGCTCTGCGCAAGGGAGACGTTGAATTGTATTCCATCCTTGCGACAGTCAACGCGGCGGTGCCCGACGCCAAGATTCACACGGCGCTGACGTATTATTCCACCGAAGACGTGAAGACGAGCTTCATCGATCTGATGAAGGATCATCTGTTCATCGTCATGACGGTGATTGCCCTTATCATGCTGATTATCCTGTTCCTGCTTCTGCGCAGCATCCGCGCGGAAAAGAAGATCCTGGAAGAAGAACATCTCGTCAACGACCTGAATCGGCGCGTCTATGTCGACGCGCTCACTTCCGTGCGGAACAAAGGGGCTTTCGATGACTATATCGACGAGCTTCAATCCAGGCTGGAACAGGAACACTTCGAGTTTGGCATAGGCGTTTTTGACTGCGATAATTTGAAAGCCGTCAATGATCAAAACGGCCATGATAAAGGCAACATCTATCTGAAAACCGCAAGCCGCCTGATCTGCCGGATATTCCAGCACAGCCCTGTATTTAGAATCGGCGGAGACGAATTTGCCGTCATCCTGCAAAACGAGGATTTCCAGAACAGGGAAGCGCTTATCGAACATTTTTATGAGATGAGCCGGGAAATCTGCGCGTCGGCGGAAAACAAATGGGACGAGGTGCATATCGCGTTGGGCATTGCGGTGTACGATCCGGAACTCGACCACGCCGTGACGGATACCGTCAGGCGGGCGGACAAGTACATGTATGAAAACAAACGAAAAGGGAAAAGAGGAACCTGAAACAACAGACAGCCCAAACACTCTGCCGGGAGAATCATCATGATGAAAAAGATCAAGCAATTATGGGCGGAGCTGAACCACTCCATTTATGTTGGGGACAGGCTGAAGCGCAATCTGCATGTGCTCACCCTCGTCAGCTTTGCGACGGCCGCGCTGGGAATCATTTTGATCATTCTGGATGTCATGTCCCAAAAGTGGGGGATGCTGGCCGCCGCGGCTGCGACCTTTTTAGGCGGCGCCGGCTGCGCCTATCTCGCCGGGATCAGGAAAAACCGCGAAGCCGCAGCGCTCATTCCCACGATCTTCTGCGCTGTGGCTTTTACCGTGTACACAGTGACCGGCTTAGGGGACGGGACGTCGATCTTCTGGATCCTGCTCATGCCCATCGGGATTGGGTACTTTGTGGGCGTGAAGCACGAAATCATTCTTTCCGGCTACTATTCGATCCTCTTCGTTGTCCTGTTTTACACGCCCATCCGCCACAGCATGGCCGCCTATTACTCGGACACCTTCATGTCCCGCTTTCCGCTGATCTTTATCGGCCTGACTGTATTCACCCTCATTGCGATGGTGCAGTACCATCGGATGGTCTTGCGGGATATCGCCTATACGGAACGATTGAATTCCGAAGTGGAAAAGCAGACTTCCATCGCCAAAGAACGGGCGGAGCGCCTGGAAAAAGTGAACGAAGAAGTAGAGGAAATGCTCGCCCTGACGATCGACGCGAAGGACCGGTACACGAACGGTCATTCCTTTCGTGTGGCGGCGTATTCCGAGGCGTTTGCCCGCAGGCTGGGAATGCCGGAAGAAGAATGCCGGAACATCCGCCAGGAGGCCATGCTTCATGACGTCGGAAAGATCGGCGTTCCCGACGAAGTATTGAATAAACCCGGACGCCTGACCGATGAGGAATTCGGAAGAATCAAGTCCCATACAAGGATTGGCGGTTCTATCCTGAAACAGTCGAGCGTCGTGCAGGGCGCGGCGGACGTGGCCAAGTATCATCATGAGCGCTATGACGGTTCCGGGTATCCGGATGGAAAAAAGGGAGAAGAGATACCTCTCCACGCCCGCATCGTGTCAATCGCCGACGCATACGACGCCATGCGGTCAGACAGAATCTACCGCAAAGGCCTTGATCCCGAAACCATTCACAAGGAACTGATCCGATGCAGAGGAACACAGTTCGACCCGGCCATGATCGACGCTTTTCTTGAAATGGCAGGCAGCGGGGAATTGGATGCGATTACGGAAAAAGCCAACGCGCATCTCGCCCAGGCGATTGAGCTTGGCTTGATTGGACAGGAGAACGCATAATACTGTTTGCGGTCTAAAATCTTAAGAATTTAGAAGAAAAAGAAAAATATAAAACAGTCCATCATGAAAGGGCAACAGCGAAGCAGGGGCTTGCTCGGCCCCTGCTTCGCTGTGCTTCATACCAAGGTTATTTTCAGTTCATGCATGTCATCCCTGATGCAGCGGCAGTTCCACGATGAAGGTCGCGCCGCGGCCTTCTTCGCTTTCCACGTTGATCGCGCCGCCGTGGAGCAGCACCAGCTGGTGCACGATGCTCAGGCCCAGGCCGGTGCCGCCCTTTTCGCGGCTGCGGGCTTTATCCACGCGATAAAAGCGGTCGAAGATATGGGGCAGGTTTTCCTTGGGGATGCCGGGGCCGTTGTCGGATACCTTGAAAATGGCGTTGCGGCCCTGTCGCTGGAGCGATACCTTGATCACGCCGCTGGCCTGGGTGTACTTGACGGCGTTCTCCATCAGGTTGTAAATCACCTGGTTCAGCTTGGACTTGTCGGCGTAAACATCGCAGGAATCCTGCAATTGCAGCACGATCTTCTGGCCCTTCTGGTTGGCGATGGGCTGGAGCCGGTGGGCGTTGTCCTTGATGAGCTGGGCGATGGAGAGATTTTCGCGGGTCAGCTTCACGTTCTGGGAGTCCATCTGCACCAGGGTCAGCAGGTCGCTGACGATGGCGGAGAGGCGGTCGATCTCGTTGTTGATGTCCGTCATGAACTCGGTGCGCAGGTTCTTGTCCATGTCGGGCTGGTAGATCAGGGATTCGATCATGATCTTCATGGTGGCCAGGGGCGTTTTCAGCTCATGGCTGGCGTTGGACACGAACTGGTTTCTGGATTGATCCAGGGTTTCCAGCTTTTCGCTCATGGAGTTGAACGCCCGGGCCAGCTGCTTCATTTCGCCGGAGCCGCGCACTTTGACGCGCGCCGAAAAATCGCCCTTGGACATCTTCTGGATGCCTCGGTTCAGCCCGGCGATGGGCCGGGTGATGACCCGGGAAAAAATCCACGCGCAAATCAGCGAGGTCACGGCGATAGCGGCGAAAATCATCACCATCTGATCCTGCAATTGATACAGGTTCTGCATGATCTCCTGCACCGGCGACACCAGCAGCAGCACGCCGATCACGTCGGAGGCGTACACCACGCCCGCCGTGCAGTAGCCCACCCAGGCGGCGGTCGTTCGCCGGGTGAACAGCAAATGCGACGTATCCAGCGATACGCCGGTTTCCAGCTCGTGCACCCCGTAATCCACGTTCTGGCCCTTCACCAGGATGCTCACGATTTCGGGATACTCCAGGCGGGTGCCCTGGATTTCTCCATAAGAATCCAACTGCACCTTGCCGTTGGGATCCAGCAGCAGCAGCCGGCCGCCCAGTTCTCCGCCCGCGGAGATCAACTGGCGCTGAAGCGCCGGAGCGTCGCTTTCCGCCAGCGTGGGGGCAATGCGCACAGCCAGGCTTTCCAGGCTGGTGCGGTCCGCACGGATGCGCTGCTCAAATAAAGAATCGCCCACCATGCCGCCGACCCAGGTCGCCATCACATAGAAGCTCAGGCCCACGATCGTCAGAAAAGCGAGCAGAATCTGCCAGCGGATGCTGGCGAAGGGATTTTTAATCCTTATCGGTGAAATAGTAGCCCACTCCCCACTTGGTGAAGATGAACTCCGGCTGGGCGGTGTTGCGCTCGATCTTCTCGCGCAGGCGGCGGATATGCACGTCCACGGTGCGGGCGTCGCCCATATAGTCGTACTTCCAGACGGTTTCCAGCATGGTTTCCCGGCTGAACACCTTGCCCCGGTTGGTGATGAACAGCTGCAGCAGGTCAAACTCCTTGGCCGTCAGCCGCACTTCCTTGCCGCCCAGGGTGACGGAACGGTTCACGATGTTCACTTCCATATCGTGCACGCGGATGATCTTCTTTTCCTCGTTGGCCACGGGCTGGGACACGCGGCGCAGCACCGTCTTGATCCTGGCCTTGACCTCCAGGATGTTGAAGGGCTTGGTCATATAATCGTCGGCGCCGTATTCCAGGCCCAGGATCTTGTCCATATCCTCGCCCTTGGCGGTGAGCATCAGGATGGGCACGTTGCTGGTTTCGCGGATGCGCTGGCATACCTGGATACCGTCCAGCTTGGGCAGCATCACGTCCAGCAGCACCAGGTCCACCGGCTCCGAATGGAACACCTCCAGGGCTTCTTCGCCGTCGGATGCCGTCAGAATTTCATAGCCTTCCTGTTCGAGGGTAAAACGCAGGCCTTTGATAATGAGGGGCTCGTCGTCCACCAATAAAATTCGCTTTGCCATGTCCTTTCATCCTTCCTCAGATGATAGCAGGAAAAAGAGGCTTTCCCTGCCTTTCCCTATTGTACACGAAACCGACACCAAAAATCAAGTGTTTTGAAACAATTTCTACATATTTTTGTCGAAATATTTTAAAAATTAGTTATCAATTCGTTATGAAGCAGTGCTTTTATCCGTTTTCTTTCCTCTATTTTATGCAATCTGTTTCTTTACAAATCAAAACGGGCATGATATGATAAGAATGCTGTAAGCTGGTTGAGCAGGCCCGTTTTTCAGCGGCGCACACATACCGAGGAGGGTCAAATTCATGCGCAAAAGCATTCAGAAAACAGCCGCTTTTCTTCTTGTTTTGATTCTGGTTCTCCTGCCCGGCCTGGCTCTGGGCGAGATTATCGAGCTGCCCATCGACTTTTCCCCCGGCATGCGGCCCGTGGACGTGTATGTTCAGGGCATGACCACCTACGACGACCCCTCCATCCACGTGGAGCGCAAGTGGGGCAAGAACGAACAGTTCGGCTGCACCGTGTATACGATGGACATCACCATCGCCAACGCCACCCAGCTGCGCACGGAAAGCTGCAGCGGCGGCGACAACGGCTTCAATTCCCGCAGCGAATCCGCCACCGTGCCCCAGATGGCCAAGCGCGTGAACGCCGTCGTGGCCATGGACGGCGACTCCTTCGCCAAGCGGGACGGGCACGACTTTGTGCTGCGGCAGGGGGTGATGTTCCGGGAGTCCAAGGAGACCTGGCATGATTTGCTGCTCATCGACGAGGACGGGGATTTCCACATCATCCTGGCGGGCAACCGGGACACGGAAGAGGCGAACAAACCCCAAAGCTCCTTCCCTTCCACGCCCCTGACCCGTGAAATGCTCACCGAGGTGAACGGCAAGAAGGTCATCAACGGCTTTGAGTTCGGCCCCTGCATCATCCTGAACGGGGAGCTGGTGCCGGCCAACGCCCGATCCATCGTGCATCCTCACAAGAGCCAGAGCTGGAACCCGGCCCAGCGCATCTGCCTGTGCCAGATCGGCCCGCTGCAATACCGCATCGTGGCGGTGGCGAAGTTCGGCCTGAGCGTGCAGGCTTTCGCACAGCTGGTGTATAGCATGGGCGACGTACAGACCGCTTACATGTTCGACGGCGGCGAGGCCACCCAGATCGCTTTCCTGGGCACCAAGATCAACAATACCGACGCCAAGAACATCCGCCGGGTATCCGACATCATCTACTTTGCCAGCGCGTATCAGCCGGACTAAACGTTGCAGAGTGAACAGTGTTCAGAGTGCACTACTAAAAGCCTTCCCCTTGAGGGGAAGGTGGCCCGCGAAGCGGGTCGAATGAGGTGGAAAAACACCTCATCAGTCAGGCTTCGCCTGACAGCTTCCCCTCAAGGGGAAGCCATTTGGGCCGATTCTTTCAACTAAACACCCTTCAACAGAAAAGGAAACATCCATGAACCAATCTTATCTGATCTTTATGCTCGGCAGTGCCATGATTGCGGCAGGGGTGCATTACCTGCTGGCGGGCGGAATGAAAAAGCGCGGACTGCTGGCGGCGCTGACGTTTGTGTTGGGCGCGGTCTTGGGCGCGGTGTGCGCGAAGCTCGCGTACTGCCTGATCTGCATCCAGGATGTGCTGATGGACGGCTTTTCGGAAACGCTGCTGACGGATAACATGGAATGCGTCAGCTTTTACGGCGGCGTGGCAGGCGTGATTGCAGGCGCTGTGCTGGCCGCGAAGTGCACCGGCAACAAGCCCATGGAAGCGCTGAACGCCTACGCTCCCGCCGGGGCGCTGATGGCCGCCATGGCCCGGTTTGCGGAATACTTCCTGGGCACCATCAATGTGGGACGGATGATCGAGGACGAAGCCTTCCAGTTCTTCCCCCTGGCCTTGGGCGTGGACTTCGGGTACGGGTACACGGAATGGTATTTAGCGGTGTTCATGCTGTGCGGCATTGCGGGCGTGATCGTGTTCCTGGTATCGCTGAACATCTTTAAGGAAAAGCGGTTCCTCCGCACGCTGTTCTACCTGCTTCTGCCGCAGATCATCTTTGAAAGCCTGCGCAACTATAACCGCCTCACCTGGACGCAGTTCGTGCGGGTGGAGCAATTGGCCTGCATGATATACATCGAAGCGATTTACCTGCTGTATGCGGTCTGGGCCGGAAAGGGAACGAAGAACCGCTTCCTGCCCGCCATCGTGGGCCTGGTCTGCGCGGGCGTGTTCGTGGGCCTGGAATTTGCCCTGGATAAAACCAACCTGCCCCACGTCCTCACCTACGGCGTGATGATCGTTGGTTTGGCAGTTCTGGGATATATGGAATACTTCGGATTTAAAAAGCTGCAAAAAGAGTAAGCTGCTGGCAAAATGGATTACCCCTTTTATGGCTTTCTTGGAAAGGGGTGTGGGGGAAACCATTCTTTGGCCTCCAAAGAATGGTTTCCCCCACAAAAAAACACACTTAAAGGAGGGGGCTGCCCATGGAAAAAGCGCTGGCGCTGCAAATGCGCGGGATCACGAAGCGGTTCGGCGGCGTGGTCGCCAACGACCATGTTGACCTGGACGTGTACCGGGGCGAAATTCTGGCCATCCTGGGGGAAAACGGCTGCGGCAAGACCACCCTGATGAACATGATTTCCGGCATCTATTTCCCCGACGAAGGGCAGATTTTCGTGGACGGCCAGGAGGTGGTGATCCGTTCCCCCAAGGACGCGTTCCGCCACCGCATCGGCATGATTCACCAGCATTTCAAGCTGGTGGATTTGTTCACGGCGGGGGAAAACATCGTGCTGGGCGTGGAGGAAAAGGGCCGCTACAACCTGAAATCCGTCAACGCGGAAGTGGCGAAGCTGGCGGATAAGTACGGCTTCCGCATCGACCCCCAGAAAAAAATCTATGATATGTCCGTGTCCGAAAAGCAGACGGTGGAAATTCTCAAAGTGCTGTATCGCGGCGCGGATATTTTGATTCTGGACGAGCCCACCGCCGTGCTGACGCCCCAGGAGATTTCCCGGCTGTTCGACGTGCTGCGCCGGATGAAGGCGGACGGCAAGTCCATTATCATCATCACCCATAAGCTGAACGAAGTGCTGGAGGTCAGCGACCGGGTGGCGATTCTGCGCAAGGGTGAGCATATCGCCACCGTGAACACCAAAGAAACCAACGAGGCCCAGCTGACGGAAATGATGGTGGGCAAGAAAATCAACCTGAATATCAAGCGGACGGAGCCGGTGAACGCCGCGCCGCGGCTGATGGTGAAAAACCTGAACCTGGACGATAACGAGGGGCTGCACGTCTTAAAGGACATTTCCTTTACCGCGTACGGCGGCGAGATTTTAGGCATCGCGGGCATCGCGGGCAGCGGACAGCGGGAGCTGCTGGAATCCATCGCGGGATTGCAGCCCGTCAAGAGCGGCGAAATCATCTTCCGCAACCCCAAGAAGGATAAGCCCGTC
>CADBCX010000003.1 GCA_902793245.1 uncultured Eubacteriales bacterium
TAAGCCTCAGCCTTCTGGGCCTCGTCGGTCAGCTTGATATCAACACCCACATAACCAACGATCGGCGCGGCACTTCCCTGCCCCTCGTTGGCAGCGCCCTTGGCCGCCGATTTCATCATGCCGCGCTTCGACATGGATACCCCGTTGATTTGGGCAATCAGGCCGTCAAGCTCCTTAACGGGTTCGACGCTGTATTCGCCCTCCTCCAGGGTATGCAGCGCCACAGGTTCTTCCTGCTGCGGCTGCTCAGGCTCTTTCTCCGGTTCCTTGGTCAACTCTTCCGGATCGGGCAAGCCGTCCGTGTTGACTTCGTTCTTTTCTGTCGCAAAGAACGGCATCTTAGTCACGCCTTCCGCCAGCGCCGCAACAGGCGCCGCGTCAACCAGCATGACCAGTACCATCAGAAGGGCTAACAACTGATGAACAAATTTCTTCATTGTATTCTGACCCCTTTATAAGTTCATTATTTCTCTGCTGTTCATTTTGGACGCCATAGGCCGTACCTGCCGGTGCAGGTACGGCCTGGCCCCCTCTTTGTCAGTCCCCCTGAACGTTCGGGACCAAAATCGCCGTAATCCTGGTCACTAAGCGCCACTGGTAATTGTAGTTGTCCGGGGTGATTTCGACATCCATCGTAATATCGTTCGCGCCGTCCACGTCGTACCAGCCGGTACCGTCGTTGTACTGCCACTGGATGGTGTACTCCAGGGTCTCGTAGCCGGTCAGGATCGCATGGAAGTGAGCGATGTAGCCGATGCCGGTCTTTTCTTCCTCGTCCCAAGTGATCTCGAAGGTCACGCTGTGCTCGGGCAGTTCCACGACGATGGGTTCGGCGGCGGGTTCTTCTTCGGGTTCCTCTTCGGGTTCTTCAACAGGCTCTTCTTCGGGCTCCTCAGCAGGCGCTTCCGCTTCTTCCGCGGCAGGCGCTTCCTGAACCTGTTCTTCGGCGGGAGCTTCGGCCACCTTTTCTTCCGTGGTGGGTTCAGCGTCCGTTTCTTCAGCGGAAGCTTCAACAGGCGCTTCTACCTCGTCCTCGGCGGGAACTTCCACAGTTCCTTCGACGGGTTCGGCAACGGGAGCTTCCTCAGTCCCTTCGACGGGTTCCTCAATGGGCTCTTCAACCGGTTCTTCGACGGGTTCTTCGACGGGCTCTTCGACGGGTTCCTCAACGGGCTCCTCAACCGGTTCTTCGACAGGCTCCTCGATGGGCTCTTCGACGGGTTCCTCAAAGGGTTCCTCTACGGGCTCCTCGACGGGCTCTTCGACAGGCTCTTCGATGGGCTCTTCGATGGGTTCCTCAATGGGTTCCTCTACGGGCTCCTCAACCGGTTCTTCGACGGGCTCTTCGATGGGTTCCTCAATAGGTTCTTCGATGGGCTCTTCGATGGGTTCCTCAACCGGTTCTTCAACGGGCTCTTCGACAGGCTCCTCAACCGGTTCTTCAACGGGCTCTTCGATGGGCTCATCAACCGGTTCTTCGATGGGCTCCTCAACAGGCTCCTCGACGGGCTCCTCAACCGGCTCTTCGATGGGCTCTTCGACGGGTTCCTCGATGGGTTCTTCAACGGGTTCCTCAACCGGCTCCTCGATGGGCTCTTCAACAGGCTCCTCGACAGGTTCCTCAACCGGCTCCTCGACGGGTTCTTCAACCGGCTCCTCGATGGGTTCTTCAACCGGCTCCTCGATGGGTTCTTCAACCGGCTCTTCAACGGGCTCTTCAGCCGGCTCCTCAACCGGTTCTTCGGCAGGAGCTTCTACGGGTTCTTCCGCAGGTTCAGTTTCCTCATTATATATATATGCGCCGTCGCTCTCCTCGACCTGCTCGGGAACCAGCGTCACCGCGTAGCAAATATCCGTGTGCGTATGTTCCTTTATGCCGCAAACGGGAGCGCCGTATTTTTCATAGCAGTCGTCGGTGTGATGATGGCCTTCCAGCCAATATCCTTCCGTGACCCAGTTATCTTCGGTGCAGACAAATTCCGGCACGGAAACAAAGCCGCAGGTGACAAGCCCGTTCCCGTCATAGCAGGAATCGTTGTGCTCATGCACGTTGGCATAATCGCACACCAGCGTCCACACTTCGCTGTAGCAGTCAGCGGTGTGCTGATGGCCTTCCTCGATCAGTTCGCCGGTTTCCGGATCATATTCCGGTTCGCATTCTTCCTGCCCGCAAGTCAATTCCAGGCTGACGGAATAGCAGCTGTCGGAATGCTCATGGCGCGGGGCATATTCCAGGCCGCAGACCAGATTGCCGTTATCGTCATAGCAATAGTCGTTGTGCTCGTGGAAATAGGTGTGATCCGCAATGCCGCAGCAAACGTTTCCGTTGCCGTCCAGGCAATCGCTGGTGTGGGTATGCGTCATAAAGTCGGAAACGAAATGACGCTCCTCAATATATTCGGGTTCGGATTCCTCCTGCCCGCACACCAACGCCTTGTCGAAGCACGCATCGGTATGCACATGCTCCTCCAGACCGCAAATCGGTTCCCCCTCCGCCATGGCGAACGGCTTTACGCCGCCGGCCGACAGCAGCATCATGACTGCCGTCAGAACGGCTATCGTCCGGCTGAGACCTTTGCGCATTTCATTCCACTTCATCTTTCTTGCCCTCCCAACGAACAAGTTTTTTCATTCTTGTTTTCATTGCCTGTTAATGAGTTTGTGAACATCCGGATTCTATTTCTACGGTGACACATGTAATAATTTCCAGCATTTGGCAGTCCATGTGTGCAGAACATTAGAGATATCCAGTAGTTATTTTACCTCAAATTTACCATTTTTTCAAGGGTCTTTTGCAAATAATTCCGCAATAATTTTGTGAAAAAAAATTCTATATATTGACAAATTTATGTGGAATTATGCAAATTATATGCATAGATATTCTTTCGTCCTGCATGTTTATAATGTTTATTACATACATTACCGGTTTTCCCGGCCCCTCTGCCTGCCGCAAAAAATCAGCAAAGCGGGATATTTAGTATTTTTTTCGGACAGCCGGGCACAATATATCAATAGGGTGATGAAAAATCGTTCTGCCGGCTACAAAAACTGCTTTCGTCTTTCCCCGGCAATATACATTCTGGTGTTATAAAATGCATATCATAACATGCTTTTTCCCTTATTCCCGGCTGCAAAAAAAATTTCATTTTCTTTTTTGGCCGATTCGGGTTTTGTCCGTTGCGAAAAGGGGCAGAATATGATAATATGAAGTGTATTTTTCATGATTTTACCAACGGAAGGAAGGACTGTTTTATGGACATGAGACAGCGCATCGCCGGCCTGGCGGGGGAAATGCTGGCCGCGGCGTTCCCCGAGGCCCAGGGACTGCCGGAGGATCTGGCTGCTTTGCTGGAAGTGCCGCCCGATCCCGCCATGGGGGACTATGCTTTCCCCTGCTTTAAGCTGAGCAAGGCGCTGCGCATGGGCCCGCCCATGATCGCCAAGAAATTATCGGAGTCTGTGCAGCGGCCCGACATCGCCCGGGTGGAGTGCGTGGGCGGTTATTTGAATTTCTTTTTCAACCGGGAAAACTTCGCCCGGGAAATGCTCGCCGCCATCATGCAGGCCCCGGAAAAATGGGGCAGCAGCGGCGAGGGCCAGGGCAAGACCGTCTGCGTGGAGTATTCCTCCATCAACATTGCCAAGCGGTTCCATCTGGGCCACCTGTCTACCACGGTGATCGGCAATTCCCTGAAGCGCATCTATGATTTCCTGGGCTGGCATACCGTGTCCATCAACTACCTGGGCGACTGGGGCACCCAGTTCGGCAAGATGATCTGCGCCTACAAAAAATGGGGCGACAAAGAAACCGTCGAAAAGGGCGGCGTGGACGAGATGACGAAGCTCTACGTCCGCTTCAACGAGGAAGCGAAGCTCGACCCCGCCCTGGAGGACGAGGGCCGCGCCTGGTTCAAGAAGATCGAGGACGGCGACGAGGAAGCCCTCTCCATCTTCCACTGGTTCAAGGACGTGACCCTGCGGGACGCCATGAAGGTCTACGACGTGCTGGGCGTGCAGTTCGACAGCTACGACGGCGAGAGCGTGATGGCCGGGAAAACGGATCGGGTGGTTCGGGAGCTGGAAGAAAAAGGCCTGCTCAAGGATTCCGACGGGGCGAAAATCGTGGATTTGGAGCCCTATGACATGCCGCCCTATCTGATTCTCAAGTCCGACGGCGCGACCCTGTACGCCACCCGTGACATCGCCGCCGCCATCTACCGCAAGGAAACCTATCACTTTGACCAGAGCCTGTACATCGTGGCGTATCAGCAGGATCTGCACTTCAAGCAGCTGTTCCAGGTGCTGGATCTGATGGGCTATGATTGGGCCAAAGACCAGTGCAAGCACGTGGCCTTCGGCATGGTGTCCTATGAGGGCCAGGCCATGGCGACCCGCACCGGGCACGTGGTGCTGCTGGACGAGCTGCTTTCCCGGGCCCAGGAAAAGGCGCTGGCCATCATCAACGAAAAATCCCCCAACCTGGACAACAAGCCCGAGGTGGCCCGGCAGGTGGGCGTGGGCGCGGTGGTCTACGCCACCCTGCAAAACAACCGCATCAAGGACATTGATTTCTGGTGGGATCGCGCCCTGAACTTTGACGGTGAAACCGGCCCCTATGTGCAGTACACCTTTGCCCGCTGCTGCTCCGTGCTGCGGAAAGCGCCGGAAATCACCGCCGCCCCGGACTACGCCGCCCTCACCGACGACGAGGCCCAGGCCCTGCTGCGGCTGCTCTCCCGTTTCCCGGAAGCCGTTTCCGAAGCGTGCCTGCGCAACGAGCCCTCCATCGTCACCCGCGCCACCACGGAAATCGCCAAGGCGTACAACAAGTATTATTACGAGCACCGCATCCTGGACGACGACCCCGCCGCCACAGCCGCGCGCTTGCAGCTCACCGACGCCGCCCGCCAGGTCATCAAAACCGGCCTGTACCTCATCGGGCTGGATGCGCCGGAGAGGATGTAATTCAGCAGAGTTCAGAGTGCAGAGTACAGATTTATATCGTTGAGCAATCACGGAAAACAATCATTGTAATTGCTAAAATATCTGTACTCTGAACTCTGTACTCTCTCCTGTTTTCCGTTTTCAATAACCAAATATCGTTTTGCGGCATAAGATAGATTCAAGAACCCCGAAAGGAGGCAGCGGCATGAAGTTTACGAAAATGCACGGCATCGGCAACGATTATATTTATGTGAATTGCTTTGAAGAGGTGGTCAACGATCCCGAGCGCCTGTCCATCGTCATGTCCCGGCCGCATTTCGGGGTGGGCGCGGACGGGCTGATCCTGATCGAGCCCAGCGATACCGCGGACTTCGGCATGCGTGTATACAACGCTGACGGCAGCGAAGCGGACATGTGCGGCAACGGCATCCGCTGCGTGGGCAAGTATGTGTACGAGCGCGGCCTGACGGACAAAACCGAGCTGACCATCGACACCAAGGGCGGCCTGCGGGTGATCCAGCTGTTTGTGGAGGGCGGCAAGGTCGTCAGGGTGAAGGTGGACATGGGCACGCCGGAGCTGAACCCCCGGCTGATTCCCGTGAACCTGCCGGGCGAGCTGGTGCTGCGCCACCGGCTGCAGATCATGGGCCAGACCTGGTACATCACCTGCGTGAACATGGGCAACCCCCACGCGGTGGTGTTCGTACGAGATCCGGAAGTCATCGACCTGCCCACCATCGGCCCCATGATCGAGCATCATCCCCTGTTCCCCCGGCGCACCAACGTGGAGTTCGTACGCATCATCGACCGGGGCATCCTGCAAATGCGCGTGTGGGAGCGGGGAGCAGGCGAAACCCTGGCCTGCGGCACCGGGGCCTGCGCGTCGCTGGTCGCCACCGTGCTGGCCGGGCTCTGTGACCGCACCGTGCAGATGAAGCTGTCCGGCGGCAATCTGCTGCTGCATTGGGACGCCAGCGACAACCACGTGTACCAGACCGGCCCCGCCGCGTTTGTGTACGACGGGGAGTGGCTGGAAGATTGATGTTTTTTACTGGGGGAAACCATTCTTTGGAGGTCAAAGAATGGTTTCCCCCAGACCCCTTTCCAAGAAAGCCATAGTTTTTCTGTCTTCCACGATTGATCAATGTGGCAAGATATTGCCTTTCTCGGAGGGGGACTGGGGGAACCGCTCTTTGGGCCCCAAAGAGCGGTTCCCCCAGAAAACGAGTACCAAAAAAGAACCGTTTTCCGGATGACATTTCGGCGGATTGTGGTATATACTGAACACGGTCTGTCCGAAACCGGGGTTTTCATGCGTTTCGGCTTTCCGCATCATTACGGGCGCTGGCCGCCCCATCATGGAGGCTGACACATGAAAATCAACACCAACCTGGCAACCCTGCCCGCCGGATATCTGTTCGCCGAAGTCGCCAAGCGCGTGAAGGAATACGCCGCCAGGAATCCCGACGCGGACATTCTGCGCCTGGGCATCGGCGACGTGACGCGGCCTTTGGTGCCCGCCGTGGTGGACGCGCTGAAAAAGGCCGCCGACGAAATGGGTACGCCGGAAGGGTTCCACGGTTACGGGCCGGATTTCGGCTATGACTTCCTGATCAACGCCATTATCGACGCGAACTATACGCCCCGCGGCGTGAAGATCGATTTTGACGAAGTGTTTATCTCCGACGGCGCCAAGTCCGACGTGGGCAATCTGCAGGAGCTGTTCGGGGCCGACGCCGCTATCGCCGTCACCGACCCGGTGTATCCCGTATATGTGGACTCCAACGCCATGGCGGGCCGCCTGGGGCAGTTTGTGAACGGCAAGTGGACAAAGCTCACCTACCTGCCCTGCAACGCGGAAAACGGGTTCGTGCCGCCGCTGCCGGACAAACGGGTGGACGTGGTGTATCTTTGCTATCCCAACAACCCCACCGGCACGGTGCTGACCAAAGCGCAGCTCAAAAAGTTCGTGGACTGGGCGCTGGAAAACGACGCCCTGATCGTGTACGACGCGGCGTATAAAGCCTTTATTACCGACCCGGAAATCCCGCTGAGCATTTATGAAATCCCCGGCGCGAAGCAGTGCGCCATGGAGTGCTGCTCCTTCTCCAAGACCGCGGGCTTCACCGGCACCCGCTGCGCCTACACCATCGTGCCCAAGGAGCTGGTGTTTGACGGCGTAAGCCTGAACCGCATTTGGGGCCGCCGCCAGGCCACCAAGTTCAACGGCGTTTCCTACCCCATCCAGCGGGCGGCCGCGGCGGTGTACTCCCCCGAGGGCTTGAAGCAGAACCAGGCGAACATCGACTATTACCACGCCAACGCCAAGGTCATCCGGGAAGGGCTGCAAAGCGCGGGCATCCGGGTCTTCGGCGGCGTTCACGCCCCTTATATCTGGATGAAGACGCCGAACAATATGCCCTCCTGGGATTTCTTCGACCTGCTGCTCACCCAGGCCCACGTGGTCGGCACCCCCGGCGAAGGCTTCGGCCCCGCGGGCGAAGGCTACTTCCGCCTGACCGCGTTCAACACGCTGGAAAAGACCAAGGATGCGGTCAGCAGGATTGTGGGCATTCTGTAAGGAATTTTCTTCCCTGTATCCCGTATTCTATCCAACAGGCAGATTCTTCGCTTATCCCCTCGCTCTGCTTCGGGGATGCTCAGAATGACAGCATACGCTTCTTGATCTCTTGTTTGAAGACGGCATAGCTTCTTATTATACCGAACCTTCGCTGTCATCCTGAGTCACGCGCAGCGTGAACGAAGGATCTGAAAAAGATACATTGCTCATACAGAGCATAATGATGTTTCCTCGGTAAATACAGTAATTTCAGGAGGGGTCAATCATGGTACGCGCAATCGTCGGCGCCAATTGGGGCGACGAAGGAAAAGGGAAAATCACCGACATGCTGGCGGAGAACAGCGACATTGTGATCCGCTTTCAGGGCGGGGCCAACGCAGGCCACACCATCATCAACAACTACGGCAAGTTCGCCCTGCATCTGCTGCCCTCCGGGGCATGCCACCAGCACGTGGTGAACGTGATCGGCCCGGGCGTGGCGCTGGATATTGAAGCGCTGCTGAGCGAAATCAAAACGCTGACGGACCGCGGCGTGCCCGCGCCCAAGCTGCTGATTTCCGACCGGGCGCAGGTGCTGATGGAATACCACGTGGCCTTTGACTGCTACGAGGAAGAGCGGCTGGGCAAGGCGTCCTTCGGCTCTACCAAAAGCGGCATCGCGCCCTTCTACGGGGACAAGTACATGAAGATCGGCGTGCAGCTGTGCCAGATGCTGGACAAGGACATTCTGCGCCAGCGGCTGACCAACGCGGCGAAGCTGAAAAACGCCATGCTGGAAAACCTCTACCACAAGCCCCTGCTGGACGTGAATCAGCTGACGGAAAAGTATTACGCCCTGGCAAAGTCCATCGAGCCCATGGTGGGCGATGTGGCGCAGTTCCTGCATAAAGCCGTGAAGGAAGGCAAGCGCATCCTGCTGGAAGGCCAGCTGGGCACCCTCCGCGACCCCGACCACGGCATCTTCCCCTTCACCACGTCCTCCTCTCCCCTGGCGGGCTTCGGCGCGGTGGGCGCAGGCCTGCCGGTGACGGCCTTCGAGGAGGTCATCGCGGTGACGAAGGCCTATTCCTCCTGCGTAGGCGCGGGGCCCTTCACCACCGAGCTGTTCGGCGACGAGGCGGAAGAGCTGCGCAAGCGGGGCGGCGACGCGGGCGAGTACGGCGCGAAAACGGGCCGTCCCCGGCGCGTGGGCTGGTTTGACGCGGTGGCGACCCGGTACGGCTGCATGGTGCAGGGCGCGACGGACTGCGTGATGACCAACCTGGACGTGCTGGGCTACCTGGACGAAATCAAAGTCTGCGTGGCCTATGACATTGACGGCGAACAGGTGAAGGACTTCCCCGTGACGCCCAAGCTGGACAGGGCCAAGCCCGTTTACGTCACCCTGCCCGGCTGGAAGCAGGATATCCGCGGCATCACCAAATATGAAGACCTGCCCGAGAAATGCCGCCAGTACGTGGAGTTCATCGAAAAGGAAATCGACTGCCCGCTGACCATGCTCTCCAACGGCCCCAAGCGCGAAGAAATCATTTATCGTTAAGAAGGGAAGGCTATTCAATTTGGTTTATGACACCATCCTGGACGCCGTGGGCAACACGCCCATGGTGCGCCTGAACCGCATGCCCGAGCCGGGCAGCGCGGAAGTTTTGGTCAAGGTGGAAGCCCTGAATGTGGGCGGCTCCATCAAGACCCGCACCGCCCTGAACATGATCAACCAGGCCGAGAAAGAGGGCCTGATCGACAAGGACACCATCATCGTGGAGCCCACCAGCGGCAACCAGGGCATCGGCCTGGCGCTGGTCGGCGCGGTGAGGGGCTACCGCACCATCATCATCATGCCCGATTCCGTCAGCGTGGAGCGCCGCAAGCTGGTGCGGCACTACGGAGCCGAAGTAAAACTGATCCACGACGCGGGCGATATCGGCAAGTGCATGGAGGAATGCCTCCAGGCCGCGCTGAACATGAAGAAAAAGAATCCCAAGGTGTTCGTGCCCCAGCAGTTTGAGAACCCCAACAACACCCTGGCCCACAAAAAGCACACCGCCCTGGAAATCATGCAGCAGGTGGCCGGATCGATTCACGGCTATTGCAGCGGCATCGGCACCGGCGGCACGCTGACCGGCATCGGCGAGGTGCTCAAGGCCCAGTATCCCGATATCGAAATCTGGGCGGTGGAGCCGGAAAACGCCGCCATCCTGGCGGGCGGCACCATCGGCACCCACATCCAGATGGGCATCGGCGACGGCATCATCCCGCCCATCCTGAACCGGGAAATCTACGACCATATTTATGTGGTCACCGATAACGAAGCCCTGGAAACCGCCCGCCGCCTGGCCCGGGAAGAAGGGCTGGTATGCGGCATTTCCAGCGGCACCAACGTGGCGGCGGCGCTGAAGCTGGCGAAGAAGCTGGGCCCAGGCAAAACGGTAGTCACCGTGCTGCCTGACACCGCCGAACGGTATTTCTCCACCCAGTTGTTCGGGGAGTGACGCGCCGTGAGCGAACAGGAAGAAAGAAAGCAAGCGCCGCCCGAACCCAAGACGCATCAGAAGCCTCCCGTATCCAATCCCAAAACCGCTGTCCTCCGGGAACGCGCCTGGGGTGACCGGACGGACGAACCCGACCCCGGGCCCGCCGAGGAAACCTATCGGGACGGGAGCATGAAAAACGAGTGCTGGTAAGCAAACAGCCGGACAGCCGCAGCCTTTTCCGCTGCGCCACTGCCCGGCTGTTGTATTAGGCTTTACAAGACGCTTAACGACGGGGCGAGGGCCTGGGGTGAAACCCCAGCGGTTCCCTTGCTTGATTTCCGTCCTTAACAACAAGGCTGCTATCAGTTATCCGCCCGGTTATAGCAGTTTTTCATGGTGCAGCTGGATTCGTGGAGGACCTTGGTGAGGGCGTCGTCGGTCTGCTCCTTCGCCATTTTGCACAGCTTTTCGTTGGCCTCGGCGCAGAGGGAGAAATCGCCGGTGTCGGCCATCTTCTTATCATATTCCCGGATGATCTGGCGGCCCTTCACGGCGACGGCGTACTGGTAGCGCTCGATGGGCTGGATGCAGGCGCCGTAGTCGTGGTCGGCCAGGGCGTCGATGAGGCGGCTGGCCCAGTAGAAGTTTTCGGTGGAGGTTTGCAGCGCCACGTCGCTCAGGTATTTCGGCATCTTCGCCACGTTGGTGTATACCGGCAGCATGGCGGAGAAGGTGGTGGAGCCGAAGATGATCCACTCCACGCCCTTGATGGGGTCGGGGACGTTGGGCCGAATCTGGCAGATGGAGGTCACGCCCGTGCGGTTGATGCCGATGGAGCGGTACTTTCCCCGCACGCCGGTGTCATGGCTGGAATAGGGATCGTAAGGCGTGCCCTGGTAATGGCCGGACAGCAGGTACTGCACGTCCTCCGCTGCTAACTTGCGTTCAGGAACCAGCGCCCAGGGGATATTTTCGCTCTCGGGGGTGAACTCCGCGTCCGGGCCGTCCCAGCGGTGGGAAGAAGGGGCCAGGAAGCGGCCCATGAACCAGGCCCGGGGCGTGTTGTAAATGTGATCCATATCGGTGTGGGAGCCGAAAATGTCCCGGGGATTGAATTTGCCGTTCTGGTTCAGGTCCAGGTCGTTTTCCGCGATGAATTCCCGCAGGTCTTTAGAGCACATGTTTTCCTTCTGCTCGCCGAAGGCGTCGTCCAGGTCGAAGGCGTCCATGGCGAACTGGTTCGGGGCGATGACCACCTGATCATCCGGCACCTTGCGGGCCATCCAGTGGTGTCCGCCAATGGTCTCCAGCCACCAGATTTCATGCTCGTCGTTGAAGGCCATGCCGTTGGATTCATAGGTGCCATACTTTTCCAGCAGCTCCGCGACCCGCAGAACGCCCTCCCGGGCGGAGCGGATGTAGGGCAGCACCACCAGCACCAAATCCTCCTCGCCGATGCCGCCGGGAATATCCTTTTCATTGCGGCTCTTCGCTTTCTGATAGACCACCATGGGGTCGGCGGCCAATACCCGGGGATTGGTGGTGATAGTTTCCGTAGCGGTCATGCCCACGTTGGCTTCGTTGATGCCCGTGGCGGGCCACACGCCGCCCGAGGGGTCCACCGTGGGGCAGGACGTATAGCGCAGGGGATTGTCGGGCAGGTTGATTTCCAGATGGGATTTCACCGTTTTATATTTCCGGGGCTGCTTTTTGGGGTCGATCACGATCAGCTTTTTCACGTCAAAATGCCCGTCGTCCGTCCGGGCGATCATGGTGGAATGGTCGTTGCTGGCGTTCCTGCCAACCAATACGGTGGTACAAGACATAATCGTTTCCTCCTGTTTTTGCTTTCTATGGCATTATAACGCAGAAAGCCTTTGTTTGCAACAAAAACGCTTGACACTGAATCCGGGGCGCACTATACTGGATTTAATGAAATCGTTTTCTACCCGCATACGAAGGAGGCAGCTTCATGAGCGATTATGCGCAATACCAAAAAGCCCGCGACGCGGCGTGGCGGGCGCTGTTGGATTTGCCGGAAAAGAAGCTGCCCGTGGACGTGGACGCGCTGGCGAAGAAGCTGGGTGTGGACATCCATCCCTTCCCGGGAAAGGAACAGGCGCTGCTGCACAATCTGGTGAACCGGGCGGCTGCTGGACCCTGCGTGTCCCTGCGCATCCGGCGGTCATGGCATATCTTTCTCCGGGCGAACGCCTTTGACGAAAACCACCGGCGCTTTGCCGTCGCCCATGAGCTAGGCCATTTATTGCTTGACCACGAAACGGAAACCCTGGCCCCCGGCGTGCGGTGCTTTGCCGCCCGGGAAAGCACCGGGGATCTGCTGGAGGACACGCAGGAAATGGACGACTATTACGCTGACATGTTCGCCATCCGCCTGCTGGCTCCGGCTTTCGTGCTGCATGAAATGCACATGGACAGCTCCGGCGGCATCATGCGCCTGTGCGGCTTGCCGCCCCACGCCGCGGCGCTCCGCGCGGAGAGAATGGATGTGCTGAACGAGCGGGACGCCTTCTATACGCACATCCTGGAAACAAAGGTTCGAAACGCCTTCCTGCCCTGGCTGAATGGCGAACGCTTCCCGGAAGCCGCCGCCCAGCTGCGCTACGCTTCGGAATCCGTGCCGGTCATGGAAATCCACGGATATCCGAAAGAACGCTCCGAAACGGAGGAGCCGTCCCCTGACGCCCCGGAACCGCTGCGGGCGGCGACCTCGCCCGGATTCATCCCAGAAAAGCCGCTCTCCCTTCCAGCAACACCCTCCCACAGCAAGACGAAAACCCTGCTCCGGTTTTTCTTCTATCGGAACAGGAGAAGAATCCTGTTGGGCGCGGCTGTCCTGATCGCGGCCATCCTGCTGTACTTTGTGGGGAAATGAGATTATCCCGTATCTTTCGGGCATTTATTTCATGACGCTTTAAATCACGAACCAAAAGCCTTCCCCTTGAGGGGAAGGTGGGCCGCGCGGAATCAAGATGGAGAGAGTGACCAAGCCCATTCGCGCGGCTCGGATGAGGTGTCCCCGCTGAACGCCGCAAAAACAGCTTATCACAAAGCCAACTCAACACCTCATCCGTCAGGCGCGAATGATCCCCGTCACATTGAGTCAAGCTGGTTCCGCGCCTGACACCATCCGTGGGCTGCCGCCCGGCCTTCGCTGAAAACAGTCCACTGGACTGTTTTCCGGGCGCTTCGGCCCCCCTCAAGGGGAAGGCTTTTGGCCGGTTGCTTAAAGTCTCCATAAAGCCACGCTTGAACTATTGCCTTCATTCCCTCACCCGCAGCTGCCAGAACGCCACAGCGGCGGCGGCGGCCACGTTCAGGGAATCAATGCCGCCCGCCATGGGGATTTTCACGATATGGTCGCAGGCGTCCAGGGTGGCGTCGGTGAGGCCGGTATCCTCGGTGCCCAGGCAGACAGCCATCCGGGGAATGCCGGGCAGGCGCGGGTCGTCCAGCGTCCAGCAGTTTTCCCGCAGCGCCAGGCCGATCACCGTAAAGCCCGCTTCCTTTAATAATGGCAGCGCTTCGTTTCCCTCCGCCCGCGCCCAGGGCACTTGAAAAATCGCGCCCATGCACACCCGCACAGCGCGGCGGTGCAGCGGGTCGCAGCAGCTGGGGGACAGCAGAATCGCATCGGCTTTCAGCGCGGCGGCGGAACGAAAAATGGCTCCTACGTTGGAAGGCTCGGTGATGCCCTCCAGCAGCGCCACCCGGCGCTTGCCCGCAATGACTTCCGGCACGTTCCGGGGCCGGGGCCGCTTCATGGCGCACAGCACCCAGGAGCGCTGCAACTTAAAGCCCGTCAGCGCGGCAAGCGCCTCGTCCTCCCCCGTATAAACCGGAATATCCCCGCACTTTTCGATGATTTCCCTGCCCAAAGGCGAATCAATAAACTTCTTCCGCATCAGCAGCGACACCGGTTCGCACCCAGCGTCCAGGGCGCTGTGGGTCACCTTCGGCCCTTCGGCGATGAACACGCCCTTTTCCGGCTCCTGCCTGCTGCGCAGCTGCGCGTCCGTTAAATGGTAGAACAGCCCTTCTCCCTCGGAGGCAATGCTTTTCAATTCGATCAGCCGCACGTTTTTCCCCCGCCCGCCTGCATATCAGGCTTTCTTTTTACCGCATGGATTCCCTGCGGCGATTTCAATATATCATTCTTTTCCGGGATGATCAAGCGTTTTGACCGCAATCGGCGCAGGATGTGATATTTGTAACAATATTCGGCGGAATGCAGGGTTTCGTTGGAAGAACGGTTGACTTCCGTAACAAATTATAATACAATTGAAACAATTCCAAAGGATTACTCAATCGATGGATTCCGAAGGAGGCATCGTATTTATGAAAGGAAACTATCGTATGCTCTCTCTCATTCTGGCGCTGGTGATGCTGCTTATGCCCATCTCCGCGCTGGGAGAACAATCGCTTTCCCCTGCGGCAAGGCTGGTCGTTACCGTCAGCGTCCTTACGCCCGCCGGTGAAACGATGTACTACGGCCCCGCCATGCCTGTAACCGACTCGCCCGATGAAACCAGGCTGTGGCTGAAAATCCCCCAGGATGTCCTTTTTTCCGGCAACATGGGGATCCTGATTCAGGATTTTGGCCAGGAGTACGTCCGCTTTCTGCCCGAGAACGGCAGTATCCTGGAAAACATTCTGGATGCCGGTACGGGCCTTGACAATCCCACCGTGATCATTGAATGCTATGATGACTTCGGAACCCTGATGGCCACTTATTCCCTGTATATTTCCACGCGGGACGTTCCCGCGGCGGGAGAACCGATCGAACAGCCTACGGAGCCGCCCGTTGAATTGCCGACGGAACCGCCCGTTGAAACGCCTGTTTTCCCCACGGAGGTGACGGTGCGGTACCTGGACGAAGCGGGCGTTCCAATCGCCGAGGACACCGTATGGCCCGTGCAGCCCGGCTCCAACACCATTTATCCCATGGCGGTTATTCCCGATGAATACGAGCTGACGGATATCGGAGCGAAGGAAGTGTTTGTGGACGCTGCCGGCATGAATCCGCCGGTGGTGGAATTTTATTACGCCATCAAAGATATTTCCGCCCTGGTCCAGATCAATTGCCTGGATTTGGACGGAACCCCGATTCTGGAAAGCATTCCCTTCAGCATGGATGGCGGCGAGCATCCCGTTCAGGCCCCTTCTGTGGAGGGCTATACCCCGGTGGAACCGTCCGTCCAGTACATTTATGTGGACAGGAACGGCGCAAATCCGCCTGAAATCACGTTTTACTACGAGCGCGAAGTGCAGCCCGCCGGCGTGGTGATCCATTATGTGAACCGGAACGGCGAGCCGCTGCGCGATGACGATGTGAAATCCTACGGCAAAGGCAGCCATACCATTTCCTACGTGACGATTCCCGGCTATACGCCCATGGGCGAGACCGAGCAGATCGTGACGGTGGACGAAAACGGCGCAGCCATCGCGGAAGATACGGCGCAGACCATCGTTCCTCCCGGCGGCGCGGTTCAGCCCATGGCTGTTATTCCTCCGGAGGTCTACGAATTGGACGGCCCCGGCTCGGTGGAAGTGGCGCTGGGTGAAGACGGACCGGATCCCGCGGAAGTGACCTTCCGGTATCGCCATGTCATCAACCCCGCCGTCATCCTGCTGCATTACGTGGACGACCTGGGGAACCCTATCGCGGAAGACACGGAAGCAATTGTTTTCGCCGGAAACAACGAAGTGACCCCCCTGGCCAGCGTCGATCCCTCCATGTACGCTTTACTGGAGCCGGTATCCTATGCTGTCACCGTGACGCTTGAAGGTGCCTCTGCAAGTGAACTGACCTTCACCTACCAGCGTCTGGTGCAGCCCGTCACCGTGACCATCCATTATGTGGACGAACGCGGACAGGCCATCGTCCCGGACGAACAGGCCGTGTTCGGGGAAGGCGTATATGAAATCGTACCCACCGCCGCGATTTCCAAAGAGGACTATACCTTTGTCGGCCCTGCCTCCTATTCCCTGTCCGTTACGCTGGACGGCGCTTCCGGAGATGATTTCACCTTTGCCTACCAGCGGAATGTCAAGCCCGCGCAGGTCACGGTGCATTACGTGAACGAAGCCGGCGAGCCCGTGGCGGAAGATACCTTCCTGATGCTCGGAGCAGGCTCCCAGGTGGTGTTCCCCCAGGCGAACCCGGAAAAATACTACCTGGCCGACGAGGCCGAACCCCTCCGGAACGTCATTGTGGATGCCGATGGCGCGCATCCCGCGGAAGTAACGTTTGTATACAAGCCTGTTGCGTCCGAGCCGGTGAACATCCCCGTGCTGTTCATCGACCAGGATACCAACCTTGAAATCGCCCTCCGCCGCACAGTTGCCGTACAGCCCGGCACCGTGGTGGAAGTCAGCGCTTTGCCCGCGCCTGAAGACCTGCTGCCCGATTACCTGCTGACCAGCGAGCCCACCGTTTCCATTACCGTGGACAACGCGGGCGTCAGCAGCGTGAAGGAAGTTGTGTTCAGCTACCTGTATACCCCGCAGGAAACGGAACAGCCTGCCGCAACCGCTGAACCGACCGCTGAACCGACCCAGGAGCCAACCCCGGAACCGACTCAGGAGCCGACGGAGGAACCGGTGATTCCCACCCTTGAGCCGACTGCCGAGCCTACGGCTGAACCCACTGAAGAGCCGCTGCAGGCTCAGCCCGTCACCGTCACCGTGCATTACATCGACACCGATGGAAATCCCATCGCCCAGGACAGCGTGAAATACTGCAACGTGGGCAACACCGTGATCACCGCCACTCCCGAGGATTTGCCGGAAAACTATGTGCTGGACGGCTCCCAGGACGAAGGCGTGCTGGTGCATGTGGATGAAAACGGCGCGGATATCGCTGAAATCACCTTCGTCTACCGCTACATTCCCGAAGCCGCCGACCCCAAGATGGCGCTGGTAAACGTGAAGTACGTCGATCCCGACGACAATGTGTTCAAATCCGACGCCGTCATGTGCTTTGAGGGCCAGGACAATATCATTTCCATCAACTGGGATGAGGTGGATCCCTCCCTGGGGTATGTGCTGGAATCTAAGGATACGGTGGTTGTCACCGTAAACAGCGATTGCGTTGCGACGCCTGCCGAAGTGGTGTTCAAGTTCAAGAACGAACTGACCGTCACCGTGCAGGTTTACCGCCGCGACCAGGTAACCGGCCGCGACGTGGCTTCTCCCTATGAAATCCCCTGCTACCCCGGCGCGAATACAATCGACGCCGATCCTTTGGGCGTTGAGGAGGGCTATGTCCTTTCCAGCCCCGGCACCGTCACCGTCATGCTGAACGAGGACGGTACGCTGACGCCCGCGGAAGTCGTCTTCCAGTATTGGCGGGAAGTGACCGAAACGCCCGCGCCCACCGCCGTTCCCTTCACGGAACCCATGGACGCCTATTTCTATCCCACCGGGTCTGCCATCAATGTCCGCGCCACCGCGTCCACCGCGGAAAACAACATTCTGGGCGTTGTGAGCAGCACCAGCCTGGGCCATGTCCTTGGCAAACTGACAACGAGCGACGGCAGGGTCTGGTATTCCGTGGAGATCAACGGCCTGTACGGCTATATGAACGACTCGGTCGTACGCTTCCTGAACGAAGCGGAGCTCATGGCTCTCTATGGCTACACGCCCGCCCCCACCGAGCTACCCACGCCCGTGCCCACGGAAGTGCCCGTCGGCGCTGTGATTGACCGCTGGGGCGAAACCACCGCGAAAGTACGCTTCCGCCGCACGCCTGACAGGAACGGCAGCGTGATCGACGAACTGCACAAAAATACGCGGATCTGGATCTATTCTTCCGAGGATACAAAGGGCGAAAAATGGTACGCCATCAACTTTAACGGCAAAACCGGCTATATGATGGCCGATTACATCAATCTGCTGAGCGAAGAGGAAAGCGACCGGATTCAGCGCAGTCTGGCCTCCCCGATGCCCACTCAGGAGCCGCCCGCGACCCCTGTGCCCACCGTCGAGCCGACGCCCGAACCAACCGAAGAACCCACGCCCGTGCCCACGGAAGAGCCCACGCCCGTGCCCACAACGGAGGCCCCCGTCATCACCGATACGCCGCAGCCCACTGAAACGCCCGTGCCTTACCGCGGCTATGCGCTGACCGTCAGCCAGGCTGCCCTGCGCACCGGTGTGAGCCAGACGGATGACACCATCCTGCAGACCCTGCCTGTCAAGACGCTGCTGGATGTGAAGGCCGAAACCTATGTGGATGGCGTATCCTGGGCCTATGCCCAGGCTGTCGGCAGTGAAAGCTGGGGCTACATTCCCATGTCGTCCCTGCAGCCCATCAGCAATGATGAAGCCAAATTCTACCGTGACCAGATCTTCACCACCCCCGAAGTAACTGCCAGTCCCACGCCCCAGCATATGGAAGGCTACGCCATGACTCTGGGCGACGGCGTGCCCATGCGCAATTATCCCGATACCAAAGGGGAAATCATCACCCTGCTGCCCTATCCCGCCGTGGCCTATATCTTCAGCCAGGAATATGCCGACGACGCATGGCATGTGGTGCAGTACAACGGTATCTGGGGCTATATCCGCCAGGATCAGCTGCGGCTGATGGGGCCGGATGAAGTGACCGCCTATGAAGAATCCATGGTCGACAGCACGCCTTCCCCCTCCCCCGCCCCGACGCCCGAACCCATCAGCGAGAACAGCCTGAGCAGCTATGGTTACGCCCAGGCCAGGAGCGGCAGGGTGAACCTGCGCTCCGAACCCAGCGTCAACAGCACGGCCCTGCGCCTGCTGGATAACTACGCCTTCTCGCTGGTGCTGGGAACGGAAACCAACGATGAGGGAACCTGGTACCACGTGAGTCAGGAAGGAACAGAGGGCTACATCCGCAGCGATTACTTCTATGTGCTTCCTCTGAGCGAGCTGTCCGACTTCCTGCAAAGTGCAGAATATCAGAACGCCAACAGCAACAATGCCTCTGGCAGCGCCACCACCAGCCAGATCCAGCCCGTGGAAGACTTCAACCGCAATGTATTGTGGCAGAACCCGGCTCTGTCCCCCTCCTATGAACCCTTCAATCTCTTTGCGACGACTACCCCCGCGCCTGAACTGGCGCTTCCCACCGGCACGCCCGCGCCGACCGATACGCCCATGCCCACCGCTACGCCTCAGATCGCTCCCGTCGGCCCGACGGACGGCAGCTTGCCCGAGCCGAACGTGCAGCAGGGCGGCGCGCCATGGCCTTGGATCCTGCTGGGCCTGGCCGTGGTCGGCGGCGGCGGAGCCTACTATGCCTATACCGTAAACAGCCAGAACAAAAAGCGCGCGGCCATGCGTGCTCAGCAGGCCCGCCAGGCGCGGAGCCAGGCTGCCGCCACCCATCCCCAGATGCGCGCGGCACAGAACAATCCCACCCAGGACGCAGGGCCGAACCAACAGGCTGCGAACCGCCCCGTACAGGCAGCAAAGCCGAATCAGCAGGCCGTCAACCGTCCCGCACAGCCTGTAAATCCGAATCAGCAGGCTGTCAACCGTCCCGCATATCCTTCCCAGCGGGAAGATCTGGCTTATCTGCCGCCCAAGCCCGCGGCCCAGAAGCCCGGTCCGGACGGCGGCGCCATGCCATTTAAGCCTTTGAGTCCCAAAGACAGCCATCCCTCCGCTTCCGGAGAAACCAAGAATTTTGTCCCTCTCCGCGGGCAGAATCCAACGCAGGTTTATCAGCGGCCCCAGCCTGCCGGGAAAGAGACTTCTGCCAGCAGCGGAACGACTCAGTGGAAACCCATTCCCACTGAATCCGTTTCCCCCGCTCCCGCGCCGGTGAAAAAGCCCGAGCAGACAGCCGCGACTTCAGACCCGGCTGTTCCGCGCCAGCGGGTGCGCCGGACGGAACGCCATAAGGACATGTACGACAAAAACGGCAAAGCGTAAAACGCACCGGTAAATGGGTCATAAAACCCATACTGCCTGAACATCAGCCAAAGGAAGGAATCAACCCATGACCAAACCAGCCCGCCTGCCGGCGCTGCTGCTATGCGTGGCGCTGCTGGCCTGTCCCATCGCCGCGGCGGAAACAGCCGCTTCCGGAAACTACCTGTCTTCCCTGAGCATTCCTGCCGGGGAACGGCTGATTCCGCCGCAGTACGCCGTGCCGGATTACGTGTATCAGCTGATGGAGGTCGCCCGGGGCGAAATCGGCTATGTGGAAGAGAAAAACGGCCTCACCAAATACGGCACCTGGGCCGGCTATCCCATGGCGGAATGGTGCGCCGAATTCCAGTGCTGGTGCGTGCACCGGGTGGATCAGCTCCACGGCACCCATCTGCTGAACCGCGTCTATCCCAATTACAGCGGCACCAACGTGGGCCGCGACTGGTTCATCAGCCAGGGCCGCTACATCGCCCGCACCGGCAGCCTGCCGGGCTACGGAATACAGTGGTGGAAGGGCTCCGATCAGCCCGTGCCCATCAACGGCTACATTCCCCAGCCGGGGGACTGGATGTTCCTGTCCGATAACGCCAGCTATGACACATCCCACGTGGCGCTGGTGGAATACTGCGCCTATGACACGGAAGGCCGTGTGCGGGTGCACGTAATCGAGGGAAACAACCTGCTCAAGCCCGCGCCCCAGGGCGTGGAACGCAACGACTACGCGCTGGATTCCTGGCGCATCCTGGGCTACGGCACCGTTTACGACCTGGCCGACTGGACGCTGAAATTCGGCCATTCCGGGCCGAAGGTGAAGGCGCTCCAGGAAGAGCTGGTGAGCGCCGGGCTGCTGGAGGAGCGTTACACCACCGGCAAGTTCGGCGCCATCACCCAGGATTGCATCAAGACCGTTCAGCGGCAGTACGGCATCCTGGAAACCGGTATCGCCAACCTGGAAACCCGCGCCGCTCTGCGCCGCATGACCGCCCAGAAGCGCACCGTGACGACAAATCCCTGAACCAGGAGCATGATATGCGTTCCTGCGCATACCATGCTCTCTTTCTTTTCACCCGCGCCCAGCAGGATTTTCCCAATCCGCGTCGAATAGTTAAAGGATATCTGTTTCAGCTGTATCTTCCGTAAGGAGGGGTTTTTATGCGCGATATGGTGCTGGTGCTGAATTTTGACGATTCGGCCAGCCGCGCCGTCACACGGAAGCTGCGTTCGGAACGCATTTTTTGCAAAATCGTGCCGGGGAATACTTCCCTGGAAGCCATTCAGGCCCAGGAACCGCTGGGGCTGCTGCTGGCCGGCGGCACCGCGGGCCAAACGCCGTCCGGCCTGGACGCGCGCATTTCCTCCGCGGACATTCCCGTTCTCGCCCTGGGCGACGCCGCCGGAATGCTGCTGAAAATCCTGGGCGGAGAAGTGGGCGAACCCGTGCTGCAGGGCGCGGTGATGGAGCTGAATTACCAGGATTCCCCGCTTCTCCATGAGGTTGAAAACGGCGAACGCCTGTTGACCTGCGCATGCGAACTGAAGCTGCCTTCCGGGGTGGTTTCCCTGTGCAGCGCCCAGGAAACGGTGATCGGCTTTGCCCATGAAACCCTGCCGCTGTACGCCATGCAGTTTGAGGTGGAGCAGAATGATCCCGAGGGCTCCATGATCCTTCGCAATTTCGCGTTCAACATCTGCGGCTGCACCGCCTGGTGGGACGAAGACGCTTTTGTCAGCCGCGCAACCGAGGAAATGAAACGCCTCACCGGCGACGGCCGCGCAGTATGCGCCATGACCGGCGGGCTGGACAGCGGCGTGAGCGCCATGCTGGCTTTTAAAGCGCTGGGCGACAGGCTGAAATGCATCTTTGTGGACACCGGCCTGCTCCGCGAACGGGAGGGCGACGATTTCATCGCTTACTACCGCGACGAGGTGGGCATGGATATTACCCGCGTTTATGCGGGCGACCGCTTCCTGAGCGCTTTAAAGGGCGTCACCGGTGCGGAGGAAAAACGCAGGATCATCGGCGATCTGATCCGGCAGATTCTCCGGGAAGAAGAAGCGAAGCTGGGCGAGTTCAGCGCCGCCATCCGCGGCACCAGCTGCAACGACGTGATGTTTGGCAATCAGCCCGTCGCGCCCGCCATTGGCACGGACGTGCCGCTGATCGAGCCGGTGCGCGATCTGTTCAAGTCGGAAATCCGCGCCATCGCCGATTACCTGGGCATGCCGCAGGAAATCATTTCCCGCCAGCCCTTTCCCGGCAGCGGCCTGGCCCTGCGCATCGTGGGTGAAGTGACTGAAGAACGGGTGCGTGTCCTGAGAGAGGCGGACGCTATTTTCAGGAGCGAAATGATCCGCTCCGCCGCCGCCAAGCGGCTGTGGCAGTATTTTGCCGTGCTCCTGCCTCTGCCGGAGGACAGCCAGGGTGTAACCATCTGTCTCCGCGCCGTGCATACGGGCGAACGTACCCGGTCCTATGCCGCCCGGCTGCCCTACGACGTGATGGAAAACGTGGTGGACCTGATTTTGCGCGATCTGCCCCAGGTTCGCCGCGTGGTCTATGACCTGACCCCCAGCGCCAATTTTGCCGGGGTGGAGTGGCAGTAAGGGAGAGGGAATAGGGATTAGGCAATAGGCATTAGAGAATAATGTTCAGCGCAGTGCGAGAAAAAAGCAGCTGTTTATACAAAACAAATTTGGAATTCATGAAACTCATCAAATTCCTAATGCCTGAATTATAGTATACAAGGGGAAATGTTCATGCGAATCACCCATCCGCAGGCGCCCTTCCAGGGCATAGCGCCGGAAAACGTGTTTTTTGTTTCCAACGACCAGTCCATCCAGCTGGGCACCGGCTATGTGATGCAGTTCTTCCAGGGCCAGCTGTATCCCGAGCGGCCCAACCATATTTTTATGCAGATCGACTGCCAGCCCACGGGCCGGGCGCTGCTGTTCGGCGCGCTTTTGGCCCGGGCTGAGCAGCTGAAAGCCCAGTATCCGGAGCTCCCCGCCCGCCTCTATACCCAGGTGGACCCGAAGGATCAGGAGCTGCTGAAGTTTTTTGAATCCTGCGGCTTGCGCAACGACGACGGGGAGGATATGTATCGCTTCATTCCTCCGGCGGGAATTCCCCAGGCGCCCATGGGCATGATTTTCGCTTCCGTGCCCCTGCAGGACGAAGCCAGCCAGAACGCTTTCCTCAGCCGCGTGAACCTGCACCGTATCCAGCCCATCACCCGGGATTACCTGCAACTGTGGCAGCAGCAGCAGCACTTCATGGCCCTGGGCTTTTACCGCGATGGCCAGCCTTTGTGCGAAGCCGTTGTGACCGGCGCGGGCAGCAGCGCCACGCTGCTGATGATCTACACCCGCTCGGATTCCCGCCGCCAGGGGATGGCGAAAAATCTGCTGGGCGCGACCTGCTCGCTGCTGCGACAGCGGGGCGTGAACACCATGTACACCCACGTGTTCCGCCGCAACGTGCCCCAGATGGCCCTGATGAAGCACCTGAACGGCGCTTTCGTGCGCACCGTCACCGCCCTGCCGGGCATTGACCTGTAGGAGTTTTCTGGGGGAACCGCTCTTTGGACTCCAAAGAGCGGTTCCCCCAGAAATGCCTGAATCGTAACCCTATCGTCAGAGACCGACGCCAGGCGTTTTCCGAACCTTGACAGAATAAGCGGTTTGGCCTATAATAGAGATGGTGATTGATCCGGCCCGGGATGACAATTTCCCCGACCGGTGATTCTTTTTGGAGGGGTTGTATTGATGCAGGATTATGTGCTGAGCTGCTGTTCCACTGCCGACCTGAGCGAGCGGCATTTCCGGGAACGCAACATTGATTATATCTGCTTTCATTTTTATCTGAACGGCAAGCCCTATGACGACGACCTGGGAAAGAGCATTCCTTTCCCGGAGTTTTATAAAGCCATGCAGAACGGCGCGGAAACCCGCACTTCCCAGGTGAACGAAGGCGAGTTTATCGAATACTTCACCCCCTTCCTGGAAGCGGGGAAGGACATTCTGCACGTGTGCCTGTCCAGCGGCATTTCGGGCGTGTACAACTCCGCGATGCTGGCGAAGGAACAGCTTCAGGAAAAATATCCCGACCGGAAAATCTACATTGTGGATTCCCTGGGCGCTTCCTCCGGCTACGGCCTGCTGATGGACACCCTGGCTGATTTCCGCGATGGCGGCATGGACATTGACCGGCTGCACGAGTGGACGGAAGCGCACAAGCTGGAGGTGCATCACTGGTTCTTCTCCACCGACCTGACCTTCTACGTCAAGGGCGGGCGCATTTCCAAGGCCGCCGGCTGGTTCGGCACCGCGCTGAGCATCTGCCCGCTGCTGAACATGGACAACCTGGGCCGCCTCATCCCCCGGGAAAAAATCCGCACCAAGAAAAAGGTCATCGTCCGCATCGTGGAGCAGATGAAGGCCCACGCGAAAAACGGCGCGGACTACAACGGCAAATGCTTCATTTCCAATTCCGCCTGTGAGGAGGACGCCCGGGAAGTGGCCCGGCTGGTGGAGGCTGCGTTCCCCAAGCTGAACGGCAAGGTGCTCATCAACTCCATCGGCACCACCATCGGCAGCCATACCGGCCCCGGCACCGTGGCCCTGTTCTTCTGGGGCGACGAGCGGAAGGATTGATCCCGTTTCATTCCCGGAGAAACGAACGCCGTTCCTCCGGTTTTTTCTTTGCCGGTTGGAGGATTTGCGGGCAACACGTGGAACAATAATAAAAACGAATCGGAAGCGGGGATACGAACATGCTTGATCAGCCTTCTCTTGACAGCCAGCTTCGTGAAACATTTTTATCCGGGGAAGAAATCTATCCCGGCAAAATCATCCGGGTGGAAAAGTGGCAGGTGGAACTGCCCAACGGCGACACAGCCATGCGGGAAATTGTAAAGCACAACGGCGCTTCCGCCATCGTGCCGATAGACGGCGCGGGTATGGTGACGATGGTGCGCCAGCACCGGGTGGCCATCGACAAATGCACCTGGGAAATCCCGGCGGGCAAGCTGGACTCCCCCACGGAAGACCCCTTCGACGCGGCGAAGCGCGAACTGGAAGAAGAAACCGGCTTGCAGGCCGCGCACTGGCAGAAGCTGACCAGCATGTACACCACCCCCGGCTTCTGCAACGAACGCATTTCCATTTACCTCGCCACCGGCCTGAGCCAGCATCCCTCCCATCCCGACGCGGACGAATTCCTGCGGATCAAAAAAATCCCGCTGGACGACGCCATCGCCCAGTGCATGTCCGGGGAGATTCAGGACGGAAAAACCCTGGTGGGCCTGCTGATGGCTAAGCAGGTTCTTTCCCTGCGAGATATGCCGATGATGGGGGCGGGCGCGTCCTCGCCGCGGTTCGTCGCCGCCCGCGTATCCCGCGAGGCCAAGTAAGAATACCATGAACAAAGAAAAGCATCCCGTGTATTACGTCGTCCTGGCCGTGTTATTCCTGCTGCTCGCGGTGGGTGCCGTGCTGTTTGTCTGCGCGGTTTCCGTAGGCAATACGCCGTTCATCCTCGGCCCGGCCAGGAGCGTGTAGTGATGTTTACGCAAGAATAAGGAACAGCCATGCAGTTTTTTGAAGGGATTTTTTCCCATCTGCCCGTCCTGAAAACGGAGCGGCTCATTCTGCGCCCGCTGCGGATGCGGGACGCGGAGGATTTATTCGCTTACGCCAAAGACCCGGAGGTCAGCCGCCACGTGCTGTGGGATACCCACGAAAGCATCTGGGATTCCCGCCGGTTCCTGCGCGGCGCCATCCGCCAGTACCGCCGGGGACAGCCCGGCTCCTTCGCCATTGTGCTGAAGGATTCGGGCCGCATGATCGGCACCATCGGGTTCATGTGGATCAATGTGGATTACAAAAGCGGCGAAGTGGGCTACAGCCTGGGCCGGGAATACTGGAACAAAGGCATCATGACCGAAGCCCTGCGGGAAGTGGTGCGCTTCGGGTTTGAGGATTTAGGCCTCAACCGCATCGAGGCCCAGCACGAGGTCAGCAATCCCGCGTCCGGCAAGGTGATGGCCCATGTGGGCATGCAGTTCGAGGGCATCCTCCGCCAGCGCATCCGCAATAAGGGCTGCTATGCGGACGTGGCGCTGTACGCCATCCTGCGGGGAGATCAACGGTTATAGAGATGTTTGTTTTGTCAGGTCGCCGAAACGGCGGCCTGTTTTTTTGCTTGACAAAATATCTTTCATTATGTAATATAGTATTCTAAACTAGATATAAAAATATGAAGTATTATGTTGAAGGAGACAGCTATGGAACAGGCATCGAACGGCAAAGCAAAAAAACGGGGCATCACGATTCCCAATTATACCCTGGGGGAAGAAATTTTCAACGCCATTTCCCACGGCATCGGGGGACTGCTGAGCGTTATCACGCTGATCATGATGCTGCTGAAAGCGAAAACACCCCTGGCGATCGTGAGCGTGTCCGTTTTCGGGTTCGCCATGATTGTATTATATGTCATTTCCTGCGTGTATCACGCCCTGAGCAAGCGCGTCAAAGGGAAAAAGGTGCTGCGGGTGATCGACCACTGCAACGTGTTTTTCCTGGTGCTGGGCACCTATGTGCCGGTGTCGCTGCTGGGGGTGGGCGGCTGGCTGGGCTGGACGCTGCTGGGCGTGGTGTTCGCCTTCGCCGCCACGGGCATATCGCTGAACGGGGTGAACGTGGAGAAGTTCAAGGTGTCCAGCGTGATTTGCCATCTGGTGTGCGGCTGGTCGATCCTGTTCGGCGTTCCCGCGCTGCTGCAATCCATCGGCCGGGCGGGGGTGTACTGGCTCGTTGCCGGCGGCGCGGCGTATACCATCGGTTCCATTCTGTACGGTATCGGGTCAACGAAAAAGTATATCCATTCCGTGTTCCATATTTTCTGCCTCATTGGCACCGCCTGCCATTTCTGGGCGGTATACCGGTTTTTGCTGTGATTGATCTTTTCGCGAATGATTGATATAATAGATTCGAGTTCCCTTTATGGCTTTCTCGGAAGGGGGTCTGGGGGAAACCGCTCTTTCAGCCATGCGGCTTTAGACGCATGGCGTGCAATCGGCCAACTGCCTTAGAACCACAGCGCGGGCAAGCGAAGCGTAGGCCGTGCGAAGATATATCTAAGAGAGGTTTCCCCCAGAAATAATTTTCTAAGGAGTTCCGCAATGTCTAACCATTCCAAAGCCCGAAAGCAAAGCATGATGGCAGCCTTCTGCGGCATGGCGGCGGGGCTGTCCATGGCGGTGATGCTGCTGGGCGGAGTGATCCCCATCGCCACCTACGCCGTGCCCATGCTGTGCGGGCTGCTGCTGCTTCCCATTTTGCTGGAGTTTGGGGAAAGGGCCGCCTGGGCTACGTTTTTCGCGGTATCCGCCTTGGCGCTGATGCTGGATTTTGACAAGGAAGCGGCGTTCTTTTATCTGTTCATCGGCTATTATCCCATCGTAAAATGGAAGCTGGATAAAATCAGGGGAAAAGGCTGGCGGCTGGCGGCAAAGCTGGCGCTGTTCACGATGTCCATGGTGGTGATGTACGCGCTGCTGGCGCTGCTGTTCCCGGTGCTGGCGGTGCTCAAAGACTTTGAGGAAATGGGCGTTCTCATGAGCGCCCTGTTCCTGCTGGTGTATGTGCTCTGTATGATGCTGTACGATCACCTGCTCGTGTACTGCGTGATGCTCTATGCCAACAAAATCCGCCCCAAGCTGAAATTCCTGAAATAAAAAACACGCTGGGTTTTGATGCAGCCCAGCGGTTCTTTTTAGGTATTGCGGTCATACTTCCCCGTTCATTTCGTCCACCGTCGCGGCGGGCTTCACGCTCATCTCCACCCAGGCGGGAGAGAAGCCGCAGGCAATGGCGTTGCGGGCCGAGCGGATGTTGGACCAGGCGCAGCAGTAAAAGGGCGCTTTGTCTCTCTCCAATATTTCACAGGCCAGGCGGCTGGTCAGCGCCTTGGCGATGCCCTGCCTGCGATACGCGGGCAGCACGTCCACGCCGATCTGCCACATATCCGCGGCGTCAGCGGAACACCCCGCCAGGCCCACCAGCACGCCGTTGTCGTAAGCGCCTACCCCCAACACGTCCAGCTCTTTGCGTTTTTCGCACAGGGCGTTGCTCCATTCGGGCAGATACAGGGAAGCAAAATCCGCCCGGGTCAATACCTTCAGTTCATAAGCGCAGGGCAGGGGCCGCAGTTTATCCGCGTCCGGCAGGAAGTATTCCGCCATGAAGCACACCTTCTGCCCCAGCGGGGCCAGGCGTTCTTCCAGCCAATGCAGGTTGGGCGTTTCAAAGCAATGATACCAAACAAACTTGTTGATATATTCCTGAATCAAAGCCCGGTATTCGTCCTTCACCGACGCCACGATATTGCTTCCGTAGGAAACGAGCGTAGCAGCCAGCGGTTCCTGATAATACCTTTTCGCGTTCGGCCCCAGCCCTTCGGGACAGACCACGTTTTCTTCCCGCAGAAAATCCGCGGCTTCGCAGTTGCAGTCCCAGGCCGACTGCCGCAGGGCGATTTCCCTGATTTTCCGATTCGTCAGCAAGCTCCTCACCTCAGGGGCATTTTACCACACAGGGAACAGAAAGACCATATCCGAAGAAAGAGGTTTTTCAAATTATTTCAGCGAAAAAATAAAAAATCCCCCTGCGTCAGGTATTGCTCATGACGCTGCGTCATGTGCTAATCTGGCGGGGAAAGGAGGCGAAAACGCTGTGTCGCAGTACACAACGGGAGAAGTTGCGAAGCTGTGCGGCATCACGGTGCGCACGGTGCAGTATTACGACGGGCGCGGCATCCTGACGCCCAGCGCGCTCAGCGAGGGCGGGCGGCGGCTGTACAGCGAGGAGGACGTGCGCAAGTGCCGGGTGATCTGTTTCCTGCGGGAGATCGGCCTGTCCATCGACACCATCGGCCAGCTGCTTTCCGAGGACGACCCCGGCAGCGTGATTTCCATCCTGCTGGACCAGCAGGAACAAGTCTTGCGGGATGAAATCAACGAGCGCCGGGAAAAGCTGGAACAGCTGGCGGGACTCCGGGACGGGCTCAGATTCATCGAACATTTCTCCGTTGAATCCATCGGCGATATAGCGGCTATCTTGGAAGGCAAAAAGAAACTGCGCGCCATGTACAGGAAGATTTTCCTGCCCGGCATCGCGCTGAATCTCCTGCAATGGGCGTCCATCCTGCTGTGGATTTTCAAGGGCGTCTGGCAGCCCTTCGCGGTGTGGGTGATCCTGGCGATTCCCACCATTCTCTGGGCTTTGCGGTATTATGACCGGAACACCGCTTACATCTGCCCGCAGTGCCATGAAACGTTCCGGCCCACGTTCAAGGAAATGTTCTTTGCAAAGCATACGAGGAAAGCCCGCAGGCTGACCTGCGTCAAATGCGGGCATCACGGATTCTGCGTGGTCACATGGGGAGGAGATTTGAAATGAAAACCTGGAAAAAAGCACTGCTGTTTGCCCTGTGCCTGCTGCCCGTCGGATTGATCGGCGGATGGTTTACGGCGGAAATGACGCTTGCCGCTGTGGATCCCGTCCTCCTGGAGGAAGCGGTTCGGAGCGCCGGGAGCCTGGAGGCGGTGAAGGCCGTGTCGGTGGCGTCGAGCGTGCTGTACGCGGTGGTGCTGGGCTTCTTCGGTTACATCCTTTCGGAAAAGATTGGCTTGATGCGTCCGTTCCGGTTTGAGAAGGCAACGCTGATTCGTGTGCTGCTGATCTCTGCCGCGTGCGGAGCGGTGTTCAGCCTGGACGCCTGGACGTTCGGAAATTGGATTCCCCAATTGAAAGCGTCCTACGCGGAAGCGGGTTCCTTCGACGCGGGTGTGTGGATCGCTTCGATCCTCTACGGCGGCGTGGTCGAGGAAGTCATGATACGCCTGTTCCTGATGAGTGGGCTTTCGCTGCTGGGCTGGAAGCTGTTCTTCCGGCGGGAGGCGGCTGTCCCCGTCAAGGTGCTGGTCGCTGCCAATATCCTCTCCGCGCTGGCGTTTGCCGCCGGGCATCTGCCCGTTACGGCGCAGACCTTTGGCGGCCTGACGCCGCTGCTCATTTTCCGCTGCTTCCTGATGAACGGCGCGGCGGGCCTGCTGTTCGGGCGCTTCTACCGGAAATATGGCATCCAGTACGCCATGCTGGCGCATATGCTGTTCCACCTCGTCAGCCGCACTATCTGGCTGATCGCGTTTTGATTGAAAGGGATCTTTAAGTCACTATCGCGTTGCGAAACAAAAAGATACGCTGGGGGCTGCGCGCCCCCAGACCTGCGGCAAGGGATTCCATCCCTTGCATCCCAATAGGCGAAAAAACAAGTTGGGCAGAGAAAACAAGTTCCGCCTGCCGCGCTGGAGTTTACGATAGTTAGAGGGCTTCTGGCCCAAGAAAGCCGGGAAAATCCCCAGGAGAAAGTTCACTTTCCCCTGGGGATTATTCTCAGGTTTTTCCCGGATGCGAAGCATCCGGGTTGGCGGCTCTTTCCGCAGGCTCAATCGTCGCAAGTCCGCACAGCGGACATTGCTCGTTTCGCTTGATCTCACCGCCGATGAAATTCCCGCCACTGGCGGTCATCGGCGGTTCGTCCCCCGGGCCAGAAGCACAACGGCACCAACTCCGGCTTAACCGGTTCCTCCACGCAACAGCGGGAACCAAGCTTGATCGTTAATACAGCAGCATCCGCTAATGCGGGTCCAGGGCGGTCACCGCCCTGGTGGGGTGTGGGGCAAAGCCCCACCGTTCCCTTTCGTGAATGAAAGAGTCCTTTTTGCGCCTCGACCGTTCTCACCGCAGCGGAAACCGCGTTTCGTGGGTTTTGCCGTCGGAAACGAGGGTCACCCAGCCGTCGTCGGATTTCACCCCGTCCAGGGTGACAAACAGGGAATCCGGGTCGGCGGTGAAATGGTAATTGGCGGTGCCAAAGCGGTAGACGAGGGTGAAGGAATCCATGGTTTCATGGCGGGCAGGATGCAGCCGCGCCCTGTCCCCCCGCTTTTCAAAGCCCAGCAGCTCTGTCACGATCACCCAGTACAGCCAGGCGGCGCTGCCGGTGTACCAGCTCCAGCCGCCCCGGCCTTTGTTTTCCCCCGCGTACACGTCGCCGCAGAGCACATAAGGTTCAGCCCGGTAGATCCGGGCTTTTTCTGTTGTGTCCGTGTGCTGCTCCGGCAGCACGGCCCGGGCGATTTCCCAGGCCAGGGCGGTTTCCCCCACCTGGCACAGGGCCAGGATGAGCCAGGGTACGGCGTGGGTGTACTGCCCGCCGTTTTCCCGGATGCCGGGCAGATACGCGCAAATATAGCCCGCGTTTTCCTCGGGGGTAAAGGGTGGGTCCAGGAGCTTCACCATGCCCGCTTCCCGGTCGTACAGCCTTTCCACCGCCGCCGCCAGCGCTGCCCGGGCGTGATGCCTCGGCGCACCGCCCAGCACGGCGAAGCACTGGCTGATCAGATCGATGCGGGGCGGCGCGGTGTCGGGGCCGGCTAAAGGCGTTCCATCCTCGTACCAGGCCCGCAGATACCATTGCCCCGTCCAGGCGCTTTCCGCACTGTCCAGGACGGTTCTCCGCAGGGCCTGGTATTTCTCCCTGACCTCCGGCGGGCAATAGGGAAGAAATTCTTTTAGCACCAAAACGAAGAAGAAAGCCAGCCACACGCTTTCGCCGCCCACCCGGTTCATGCCGTCGTTCCAGTCGCCGCCGCCCATGCGGGGCAGGCCGTGTTCTCCGAAAGCCATGGAGTCAATGGCTCGAACGCAATGGGACAAAAGCGGTTCCGTCCAGGGTGTTATATCCGGTTCCTCGTAACGGTCGGTTTCATTTTCAACCAGTGGCAGGGATTCCAGGTAGGAAACCGGTTCCTCCAGAATCGTTTCGTCCCCGGTCACTTGGATATATTTGGAAGTAATGTAGGGCAGGAACAGCCTGTCGTCGCTGATGCGGGTGCGCACGCCGCGCAGGGGCGGATGCCACCAGTGCTGCACGTCGCCCTCCTTGTACTGGTGGGCGGCGCAGAGGAGAATGTGTTCCCGGACATATTCCGGCTCGGTGTACAGCAGGGCCAGGCAGTCCTGCAATTGATCCCGGAAGCCGATGGCCCCGCCCGCCTGATATGGGCCTAAGCGCCCCATGAGCCGGGACGCCCTGACTTGATAGGGCAGCCAGCGGTTCAGCATCCTGCCCAGGGCTTCGTCGAAGGAAAACAGCAGCAGGCGGGAGAGGCGCTCGCCCCAGAATCCGCGCACCGTCCTTGCCGCGTCGGCGGGGCCCTCCTTCAGCAGGGCGTCGAAGGCCTGTTTCGCGGCTTCCATGCTGCCCGCATGGCCCAAAGCCAGGGTCAGGCGCACAGGTTCCCGCGGGGGCAAGGTGATTTCCGCGCGGAACAGGGCAACGCTCCCGACGCCCTGCACGTTCGCCCGCAGCGCCAAAGGCACGTCCTGTCCATCCGTCCCGAAGCAGGACGCGGCGCAAAGAATCTGGGTTTTCGCCCCTTCCATGCCGGCCCAGGCCACGCCGGGGAAATCTCCGGCGGCTGCCGCCGCCAGAGAGCCGTCCGCCACGCAGCGGGCGGCATCCGCTTGCTCGCCCAGGGCGAAGCGCACCAGCCAGTACAGCTGGATCTGCTGTTCTTTCTCGCTTCTCAGCGTTACCGCGCGGATGCCAAGGGCCTTTTCCGCATGGGAAAACACGGCGGTCTGGCACAGCGTCTGCCCCGCCAGGGCGTGGTATGTGGCGATGCCCGGCTCGTACACCGCCGCGCCCCGGGCCAGGGGCCAGACGCGGCCTTCCTCATCCACGAAATAGATTTCCTCGCTGGGCGCGCCCCGGTACACGTCGGGCGTCTGCCGGGTGATGCGCCCCAGGCGGCTGTTCCCGGCGTAAGAGGACAGGATACCCGTTTCGCAAACCACCGTGCCAAACGACAATCCACACAGCAGATGATGCCACGGCACAGGCGCGGGCGATTTCACGCAGTACGCGCCTTCGCGGGTGTACCCGCCCAGGCCGTTGTCGGCAGCCAGGGTTCCGGGCAGCACCGCTTCGGGGATGCTCAGCGCTTTTTCTTCCCCTTCCGGAATGGAAACGCGCAAGGCGTTCAGCTGTTCCCGCAGGCTTTGCCCGCCCCGCAGGGTGAGCCGGGCCAGGCTTTCCAGGGCCAGCGCCTCCGTTTCCGTGCCGGAGGCCAGAAACACGCCGCCGGGCTGTCCCACCATGTCCCGGTCGAGGCTGACCCGGATACACTCCGTCACCCGGTCCCGGCAGGGCCGTTGGTATTCCTTCTCCTCCGGGCAGAAGAACAGCAGGTCGCAGCCAACGCCCCGCAGCCGCATCCAGGCGTGGGCTCGGAGCGCGTGGCGAATCAGGGCTTGTCCTGTTCCTTCATCCACCCGCACCAGCAGCACGGGAAGATTCCCGGAAATGCCCCAGCGCCAAAGCGCGTTCCTCGGCGCGGGCGGGAAAGCCTGCTGGTGGGGCTGGTTGGTAAACACCACCGCGCCCAGCACCTGCTGATACAGGCCCAGGGCGTTTCCCTCCAGCCGCAGCAGCCGGGCGGTCATGGCGGCTTGGGTCGCGGCCAGGGAGAAGGCCGCCTTCACCCGGCTGACGGAAAGGGGCGCTTGCTCCAGCCGCTCTTGGGTCTCCGCAAAGGCGGTCACGAAATACACCGCGCTCTTTCGATGGGCGGGAACCCGCAAAGAGACGGTGAGGGAACAGCAGGGAGACACCACGTCCCCGGTGCGGCAGGCCGTGGTTTCATCGCTTAACTGGGCGGGCCTGGCATAGGTTCCCAGCCGCCCCAGGAACAGGCCCCTGTCCCCCTGCCGCCGGATCACCAGCCCGCTTCCCACGGCGGCATGGCCGATCAGGGGCAGAATATCCTTTTCATCCCGCGGCAAACGTTCCGACAATAAACCGTGTTCGCCCCAGGGTGAAACCCGCACGGACAAATCCCGGAAGTTGGGGTGGGCCGCGTCGTCAGCCTGCCTGCCCTGGGCGATTTCCAGGAAGGATACGGCGTTCAGCCGCCGGTCTTCCGGGCCGGGATTTTCCAGGGACAGCGCCGCCACCGCCGCGCCGGTCAGAGGATCGACGCAGCAGGAAAGCGTGATTCGCAGGCCCTCCCAAACGGCGGGATAATGGACGGCACCGCCCTCGAAAACCGCGCTTCCCCGCACAGCGGGACGGAAATACGCCCCGCTTTTTTCATCCAACACATAGAATTGCGGGCCGGTCTGGGTCCCGGCTTCCGGGTCAAACCGTGTGGCCTGCATGCCTTTGTGGGCCAGAACTCCCTGGCCGTTGGCGGTCAGTACCCACGTAGTGCTGTTTCCGTACAGGACGTTAGCGTCCACCGGCAGGCCGGACCGGGGCGAACGGCGGAAGGAGCCGGGCGCAGTTTCTTCCTGCCGGGAAGCGGGAACGTCTTTCCGCCGAAGCGCTTTCGCCGGCGCCCGTTCCAGCAGCAAATCACTGTGCGCTTTTGCTTCCGGCGGCGTCATGAACGCCTTCACCAGCACATTGTCCCGCAGGGCGTTGCACAGGGCGCACAGGATCATCCCCTGGTGGTGGGCCATGTGGCTTTTCACGATCCGGGGCACAGGGCCGATGCGCTGGGGCGTGTAGTCCGCGGCCTCAAACAGGCCGTGCTCATCCGCCCAGCCCAGCTTCCGCATCCGTTCCAGGTTTTCCGCCGCCGCCCAGGGAAAGAAGGGCAGGGCCAGCATGGAAGCGTAAGGGGCCACCACCTGCCCCGCGGTTTCCTGGCTCCGCGCCAGAACGGGCAAGCCGAAGGCCCGGTACTGGTAATTCAGCTCCGGGTCGAAGGCGGCGTATCCGCTTTCGCTGACGCCGAAGGGCCGTTCAGGATGATCGCTCATCTGGATACGGATGGCGTTCAGGCAGCTTTCCCCCAGCAGCGTGCCGGGGGTCAGGGGCAGCAGCAGATTCGGCATCAGGTATTCAAACAGGGTGCCGCCCCAACTCAGCAGCGCCGCGCCGCCGCCCGCCCGGGTACAGGCCCGGTTCAGCCGCGCCCAGTGCTTCCGCTTCACCTGGCCCGTCATCATGGCGATGTAGGAAGTGAGCCGCGCTTCGCTGGCCAGGGTGTCATAATGCGCGGCGGTGGGGCGGTTCGCTTCCGCGTCCCAGCCGATATAAAACAGGTTTTTCTTTTCATCGTACAGCGCCCGGAAATCCGCCTGCCGCGCCAGGGCGTCCAGCCGGGCGGGAAGATTGGCGGCGTATTCCGGCAGCTCTGGCAGATGGCCGCGGCAGATTTGAGCGCAGCAAAGCAGGCAGGCCGTCAGGTTGCCGCTGTCCACCGTGGACACGAACCGGGGCGGCAGGGCGTCCCCCGTTTCCAGGCTATACCAGTTATAAAAATGTCCCTTCCAGGTATCCAGCTTTTCCAGGGTTTGGAGGGTTTCGTTCAGCCGCTTCGCCATGGCGGCGGAGGAGATGAAATTCAGCTCCCTTGCCGCGCAGCAGGAAAGCAGATACAGGCCGATGTTCGTGGGCGACGTGCGCAGCGCCGGGCCCTTGGCCGGGTCGGTCTGCACATTGTCCGGTGGCAGGAACAGGGTGTCGGCGGTCACGCTGTCCTCAAAAAAGCGCCAGGTGGCGCGGGCGGTGTTCCGCACGGTTTCCTTCTGGGCTTCCGTCATCTGCCGCTGCTGATCGGCAGGCGCGTCTGAAAACCGCGCCAGCAAAGGGACCGCAATCCAGCCGATGCCCGCGATCACGCCTGCGGTGAACCCGCCCGGCAGCATCGCCAGCGCCAGCATGCCCGCGCCCGCGGCAAGCTGGGCCAGTTGGCAGGATAGAGGAAGCTGGGTTTCATCCTCCGATTGCGCCGCCGTGACCCAGGAAAGCAGGCTGCGATGGCTGACAAACTGCCGCCACAAAGCGCGGCCCATGGCGTCCAGGGTCGTTTGCGCCTTGCCCGGCAGCAGGCAAAGCCGCTGCCCCATGCCGCGCAGGGGCCAGGGCAGGCCCAGCAGAAACAGACCGGGCAGGTTCAGGCCCGCTCCGGCCAGCAAAAGGATGCTTTGGGCAGCGGGAACCAGCGAGCGCCGCAGGTTATCCCAAAGCTTGTGGCGGGACAGCAGGTACAGCCGCCCGTCCAACAGGAAAGGCAGCAGCTGCCAGTCGCCCCGGGTCCAGCGGTGGAGCCGCTTCCGCCACCCGGATAGCGCGGCGGGATGGGTGTCGTACAACACGATGTCGTCAGCCAGGGCGCTGCCCGTGATTTCACCCTCGATCAGGTCATGGCTCAGCAGCCGCCCGGCGGGCAAACGCCCTTCCAGCGCTTTCAGCCAGGCTTCCGGGGCGTAAATGCCCTTGCCCACGAAGGAGCCTTTTCCAAACACATCCTGATACACATCCTGGACGGACAGGCAATAGGGATCGGCCCCGCCCCTGCCGCCCAGCAGCTTTTGCGTGCGGGTGCGCACGCTGTCCGCGGCGGTTTCCATCCGGGGCTGGATCACGTTCACCCGGCCTTTCTGCAAAGGATGCAGCATCGTTCCCACCAGCTTCAGCGCCGCTCCCGCGGGCAGGAAGGTATCGGCGTCCAGGGTGATCACATAGGCATACCGCCCATGGAGTTCCTTTCCGCTCATGGACATATACAGAAATGTATCCCGGCATTCCCCCTCAACAATCAGCCGGTTCAGCGCTTCCAAAGCGCCGCGCTTGCGCTCCCGGCCCGTGTACATCCTTTGGCCCATGTCCCATTTCCGGGCGCGGTGCAGGTACAGGAAGCCGCCGCCCTGCTGCCGGTTCAGCGCTTCGATGCTGAGGCGGGCCGCCAGGAGGATTTCTTCATCCTCGGGCATGGTTTCCTCCCGGCTGTCGGCAAAGTCGCCCAGGAGCATGTATTCCAGGTTAGGGCCGGGGTTCGCCGCCCGCAGCACCGCCAGCTGCCGCGCCATGCGCATGGCCTGCTTCCGCGACGTGAGCAGGCAGGGCGCCACGATCAGCGTCCGGTTTTCAGGCGTCAGCCGGTTCAGGGCGATCCGGGGCAGCATCCGGGCCGGGAAGAAAGGACGGAGGATGCGATAATACACCGTCCGAACGATTTCCGACGCGCAAAGCGGCACGAAAGGCCATACATACCACGGCGCCTTCAGCCAAACCGCCAGCCCCAGGGACAGCGCGGCGGCGGCGTACAAGGGCAGCAGAAACAAGCCCTGCCGATGCTTCCGGGGAAAACCGGAAATCCTCTTTCCCAGCGCAAGGCCGATCAGATCGGGCCGTTCAATCAGATAGTAGCCCGCTTCCCCTTCCGCGCCGGTTTTGTTTTTCGCCAATTCCACCGCCGTTTGCGCCAGCTTCCCTTCGGATGTATGAAACCGCTTCGCCAGGCGGCAGGCGCATCGGCGATAGTACGCCCGGCTTTCCGCGTCCATATGGCGGTAGGTGTCCTCTTTCCCCAGCGCCGCCACCGGGCTGAGGCGTTCCGCGATGCGGTCATAGGGCAGCCTTTCCGCGGCGCGAAGGGCAGCGATGACGCGCCCCATCCGCAAGCCGTCCCGTTCCCATTGGGTTTGAGCGGTTTTCAGGGCTTCGGCTGCCTTTGCCCCCGCCTGCGCCAACAATTCATCCGCCCGGGCCAGGGCCTCCGCGTCCTCCCGCTCGTCCAGACGCAGCAGCACCATGGCAAGCAGAATGGGGTCATGGGGCAAAAATTCTTTCTGTCCCTGGGCAAGGGCATCAGCCCAGGAATGGGATTGCCGGTATAAGCCCGCTTCCTGGATACAGGTATCCAACAGATCGGATACTTCCTCCAATAAGGCGCAGGCCAGCGCTTGGGGCAGCAGGTCAATTTCCGCCTGGGTCAAGGCCGCTTCCCCCAGCGCTTTCCGGAAAATGCATACCAACCCGCCCGGAGTCAGTTCTTCTTCCTGTATGGCTTTCCGCGCCAGGAGCAGCAGCCGGGGCGTTCCCTGTATGGCGGGCAGCCTCGGAGCGAAACGCAGGTCCCGGCCCAGGGCATCGGCGGCGTCCAGCAGCAGCGGGACATGGTCTTCCACCCACTGCCCCGCAGGGGGCACATCCTCCCGGGGAACGCGCTGAATCGCCTGCGCCGCCCGGCGGATACGGCTGGCAATGCCTGCGGGGGAACGCAGGCGGGCAAGCCCGGTGATTGGCTGGGAATTCTTGGTCTTCTGCTGCATGAAACGCCTCCGGCACATCAATTTATGGGTTGTACTATTTTGCTTCAAAGCGGCCTGAATTATGTACCGTCATCCGCCACGGGCAGCGCGGTTTTCCCGAACTTTCCCTGCATGGTTTTTCCATCGGCATGGCATGATAAAGGCAGGAAAAAGGGGGGATGAACAGTTGAGTTGGATTTTCGGGGCAGTGCAGCTTTTGGCCACGGGCGTCATGGGAATCTATTTTTACACGCAGCTCAAGCGCCAGCAGCAGGCCCAGCCGAGAAACGGGCGGGAGAGCGCGAAGGAGATGGAAAACCTGCGCCGGATGCGGGCGGTTTCCCTGTCGGAACCGCTGAGCGAGCACGTGCGGCCCCGGCGCTTAGAGGATATTATCGGCCAGGAGGAAGGGATTCGCTCGCTGATGGCGATTTTATGCGGCAGCAATCCCCAGCACGTGATCATCTACGGCCCGCCGGGCATCGGCAAAACCTGCGCCGCGCGGCTGGCCCTGGAAGCGGCGAAGCAAAGCCCCGGCACGCCGTTCCAGCAGAACGCGCCGTTCATTGAAATGGACGCCACCTGCGTGCGCTTTGACGAACGGGCTATCGCCGACCCGCTGATCGGCAGCGTCCACGACCCCATCTACCAGGGCGCGGGGCCGCTGGGCGTGGCGGGCGTGCCCCAGCCCAAGCCCGGCGCGGTAAGCCGCGCCCACGGCGGCGTGCTGTTCCTGGACGAGATCGGAGAGCTGCATCCGATTCAGATGAACAAGCTGTTGAAAGTATTGGAAGACAGAAAGGTGCAGTTCGAGTCCGCGTATTACAACCCCGATGACACCGGCACGCCGCGCTATGTGCACGACATTTTCAAGAACGGCCTGCCCGCGGACTTCCGGCTGATCGGCGCCACCACCCGCAGCCCGGAGGAGCTGCCCCCCGCCCTGCGCTCCCGGTGCATGGAAATCTTTTTCCGCGCCCTGAACCCGGAGGAAATCGCCCGCATCGCCTATGAAGCGGCGGAACGGGCGGGTTTTGCCATGGAGAAAGACACGGCGGCGCTGACGGGCCGATACGCCGCCTGCGGGCGCGATGCGGTGAACATGGTGCAGATGGCCTCCGGCGCGGCGCAGCTGGAGGGCCGGAAGGATATCCAAAGAAGCGACATGGAATGGGTGATCGAATCGGGCCACTATGCCCGGCAGCCGGGCCGGGAGGTCAGCACGGAAAACCGCGTGGGCCGCGTGCACGGCCTGGCAGTCAGCGGCAGCCACCAGGGAACGGTGATGGAGATCGAGGCGGTGGCGGCTCCCGGCACGGGCCGCATCCGCATTACCGGCATCGTGGAGGAAGAAGAACTGGGCGGCGGAGCGCATACCGTGCGGCGGAAATCCATGGCCCACGCCTCGGCGGAAAACGTGATCACCCTGCTTCGCCGCCTGGGGTACGCGGATGAGCGCACGGATTTGCATATTAACTTTCCCGGCGGCGCGCCGGTGGACGGCCCCTCAGCGGGCGTCGCCATGGCGGTGGCGGCGGTCAGCGCCCTGACCCATCAGCCCGTGGACGGCGGCGCGGCCATTACCGGGGAAATCGGCGTGCAGGGAAATGTCCTGCCCGTGGGCGGTGTCCCTGCCAAGGCGGAAGCCGCAAGGCTGGCGGGATTGAAGCGGGTGCTGGCGCCAAGGGAAAACGCCATGGAACGCTTTCATGACGCGGGCATTCAGGTCGTTTTGATCGACACCCTCCAGGACGCCTTGAGGGAAATGCTGCTGCCCGCCCAGGAAGCGGCGGAAACAGGCGAAGCCTCGCTGTCCCCGGCCAAGCCCCTCGCCGCCGCATCTATTACAGTACAAGGCTAAAAGGTTGCAATTTGCGACAGCATCAGATATAATATTGAATCACCGGAAAACTGTATTCATTCCGGAAAACCAAGCCGAAAAAACAGGGAGACAATATGCCGAGAAAGAAAAAGAACACCCTGCGCCTGCCCCTCATACCCCTGCGGGGGCTGATGGTATTTCCGCATATGGTGCTGCATTTCGACGTGGGCCGCGCCCGCAGCGTGGCGGCGCTGGAGCAGGCCATGATGGAGGATCAGCAGGTATTTTTGGTGGCCCAGTCCGACGGCGACGCGGAGGAGCCCACCCTGGACGACCTGTGCCGTGTGGGCACCGTCGCCGCCATCAAGCAGGTGCTGAACCTGCCGGGCGATACCATCCGCGTGCTGGTGGAAGGCCAGCAGCGGGCGTTTCTGCGCGCCATCGCCCAGGAAGACCCCTATTGGATCGCCGATGTGGAAATTCCCGTCCAGGAGCTGCCCGACACCCCGGAAACCGAAGCCATGGTGCGGGCGACCCACGATTTATTTGAGGAATACGCCCGGGCGTCCATGCGTGTGTCCGGGGAAACCCTGCGCTCCGTCAGCGAGGTGGACAGGCCCGACCAGCTGGCCGACATCATCGCCGCCAACGTATTAACACGGGTCGAAGACCGCCAGGCCATCCTGGAAGAGATCGACGTGGAAAAACGGCTGGAAAAGCTGTGCGAAATTTTGATCCGCGAAACCGAGCTGGCCGGGATCGAAAAGCAGGTGCAGAGCCGCCTGAAAAAGCAGATCGACAAGAACCAGAAGGACTACTACCTGCGGGAGCAGATCAAGGCCATCCAGGAAGAACTGGGCGACAAGGACGAAACCTATGTGGAAGACCTGCGCAAGAAGGTGGCCGACACGCCCATGAACGACGAGGCCCGGGAAAAGGCCAATAAGGAATTGGACAGGCTTTCCCGCATGGCCCCCGGCACGCCGGAAATCGGCGTCAGCCGCACCTATGTGGAATGGATTTTGGACCTGCCCTGGGGCAAGCTGACCACCGACAACCTGGACTTGAAGCGCGCCCGCCGCATCCTGGACGAAGACCACTACGCCATGGACAAGGTGAAGGAGCGGGTGATCGAATACTTAGCCGTGCGCCGCATGAAGGAAATGAACACCGAGGACGGGGTGCTGAAAGGCCCCATCCTGTGCTTCGTGGGCCCGCCCGGCGTGGGCAAAACCAGCATCGTGAAGGGCATCGCCAAGGCTGTGGGCCGCAAGTTTGTGCAGATGAGCCTGGGCGGCGTGCGGGACGAGGCGGAGATTCGCGGCCACCGGCGCACCTATGTGGGGGCGATTCCGGGCCGCATCATCGAGGGCATGAAGCGAGCGGGCACCATGAACCCGGTGTTCCTGTTCGACGAGATCGACAAGATGAGCCACGACTTCCGGGGCGACCCCGCCTCCGCCATGCTGGAGGTGCTGGACGCGGAGCAGAATTTTGCCTTCCGCGACCATTACATGGAGTTGCCCTTTGACCTTTCCAAGGTCATGTTCATCACCACCGCCAACACCATGGACACCATCCCCGCGCCGCTGCTGGACCGCATGGAGATCATCGAGGTGCCCAGCTACACGGAAGAAGAAAAGCTGCACATCGCCAAGAAGCACCTGCTGCCCAAGCAGACGGAAGAACATGGCCTGCCCCCCAAGTCCGTGAAGATTTCCGACGCAGCCATGAAGCACATCATCGAGGGCTACACAAGGGAGGCGGGCGTGCGCACGCTCAGCCGCACCATCGCCCGGGTCGTGCGCAAGGCGGCGGTGGAAATGCTGGACGAGGACGAGGACGCCGTGACCGTGAATCCCCAGGTGGTCGAAAAATACTTAGGTGCGCCGCGTTACCTGCGGGAAGCGCCGGAAAAGGAACCGCTGGTGGGCATCGTGAACGGCCTGGCTTATACCACCGTGGGCGGCGAGACCTTGGCCGTGGAGTGCGCCACCATGGAGGGCACCGGCCAGGTGAAGCTGACCGGGCAGCTGGGCGACGTGATGAAGGAATCCGCCATGGCCGCCCTGTCCTGGGTGCGGGCCCACGCCAAGGAGTTTGAATTGCAGCCCGAATTCCACAAGAACTTGGACATTCACATCCACGTCCCCGAAGGCGCTGTGCCCAAGGACGGCCCCTCCGCCGGCGTCACCATGGCGACGGCGCTGGTTTCCGCGCTGACGGGCCGGAAGGTGCGCCAGGACGTGGCCATGACCGGGGAAATCACCCTCCGCGGCCGGGTGCTGCCCATCGGCGGCGTCAAGGAAAAGCTGCTGGCCGCTTACCGCGCGGGCATCAAAACCATCCTGCTCCCCAAGGAAAACCAGAAGGATCTGGAGGACGTGCCCGAACACGTTCGCAAAGAATTTGAAATCATCCTGACGGAAAGCATCGGCGATGTGCTGAAGGCAGCGCTGCTGGCGAAAGCATAATCTAAATCATTCGATAAAAAAACCTGGAATTCCAACCGGATTGGTGGAATTCCAGGCTTTTTTCATTCCGCCGGATTATCGGTGTTTCGGCGGCGCTCCGCGTATCATACTTTTCTTTTTCTAAATTCTTAACAGGCATATTGTAAAGGACGAAAATCCAACAAGAGGTTACGCTGGGGTTTCACCCCAGGCCCCACCAGGGTACTGAGTTTCCGCAGCCTCAATCGTCGCAACTCGCCTTCATGGCGAGATTGCTCGTTTCGGCT
>CADBCX010000004.1 GCA_902793245.1 uncultured Eubacteriales bacterium
CGCCTGCAGTCGGGGTAGGGCTGGCCCTGCACCATTTCCAGGCTCGCCCCGGAAATCTCCTTTGGCAGCGTGAACTGGGCCAGCGGCGCCCGGAACTCCTTCACCAGGCAGTCCTTGGGCTGCGGTTTCTTCGGCGCGGCAGGCTTCGTACTCCCCGCGGCCTTTAGTTTATCGCGTAATGAAAGCATTTTTTAAAGTGAGGAATTAGGAGTGAGGAGTGAGGAGTTTATCTTGTTTTGCTTCTCAGTCAAGCCTGAACAAACACAAAGCATCCGGTATATTAACTCCTCTCTCCTCACTCCTCACTCAGTTTCACCCTCCTGTTGATTCGCTGCCCTGTCAGTAAAAGATGGAATACTCTTCCTCCCCATCGGGGTCTACCCGCACCACCACCGCGTCGCGGACGCGGGCGCGCCAGAGAATCAGCTCCCGGAAATTGCCGCCGTTCGCCTCATAATCGGCAAGGTAGTTTTCCCATTCCTCCGTGAATTCCTCGAGCGACAGGTTGTTTTCCATCATGTACGCCGCCACTTCTTTGCCCACGTAGCGGAAGTGCCAGGGTTCAAACTTGATGGCGGTGATTTCTTCCTTGTCCGCCATATAGCGCAGCACGAAACCGAACTCCATGCAGTGCTCCAGCATCCACTGGGCTTCGGCGGTCTTGGCGAATTCCTTGTTCATGCCGTCCTTCTGCGTCCAGGCGTAGTTCAGCACGTCCACGCCCAGGCCGGTCTGGTGGTCGCTGGCCCCGGGATAGGACACCAGCCCGTCGTCCCGGCCCATTTTCTGCAGGCGGTTGTTGTACATGGTCTTCTGGGTCTGGTAGCTGCGGTAAGCGCTTTTTAAATAGAGCGTATACCCCGCTTCGGCGGCAGCGTCGAACATGGCAGCCAGCGCATCGTTGGCGGCCTTGCGCAGCTCCATCGCTCCCACGCCGCTGGCCCGCCGCACGGATACTTTCACCAGATCGTCGGGAACATAGCCGCTGTCCAGCAGGTGGGTGCGGTTGGCGAGGGTGATATACTGCTCAAAATCGTTGATGATTTCCGGCTCGATGGGGTATTCCCATGCGGGCAGGTTTTCCGCCCGCGCGCCGCAGGAAAAAAGCAGCAGCGCCGCCAGGCAGACGATCAAAAACCTTCTCATTGTGTTTCTTCCCCCTCCGGCCCAACCGTCCAGACCGCGTCCCGAAGCTGGGCAATGTATGTTTCAAAGGGAATGTCCAGGTTGTAAATCACTTTGGCGTGTTCTTTTCCCACATAGCGGATGTGCCAGGGCTCGTAGGCGTAGCCCGTCACTTCCTCCCATTCCGCCTTGTAGCGCACGATGAACCCGAACCGCCAGCAGTTTTCCGCGACCCACCGGCCTTCCGGCGTCCTGCCGAAGGACTCGTTGAGCTTGATGCTCTTTTTCGTGCCCAGGTCCATGGCCAGGCCCAATTGATGCTCGCTGCATCCCGGCGGGGCGGACACCCGCAGGGCTTGCTTTTTACCCTTTAATTGAATCTTGCGCTCATGGATCGCCGCCTGCTGGCCGTAGCTGCGAAAGCCGGAAACGGCGGAAAGATACATGCCGTCCTCCTTCGCGGCCTCAAACATGTCTTCCAGTGCCAGCGCCGCGTCCCGCCGCATCCGGGTCGCCTCTCCCCCGCCCAGCACCTTGGGTTCCGTCAGATCGTCCGGCACATAGTCCGACGAAATGGCGTACTCCCGGTTCACCAGGAACAGATACCCGCCCAGGGACATGTCGTCCACATAGGCGGTCACCGCGCCCTGGCTCAGGGTCAGCATGGTCAGGAGTAAAGAGAGCAGTCTTGCGGGCATGAGACCTCCGGCATATGAAAGAGTACAGAGTTCAGAGTACAGAGTTCAGATTGATTGACACGATCAATTCAGGACAGCATAATGTACAAACAATAATATCTGTACACTGCACTCTGAACTCTGTACTCTCGTTTATCTCCTGTGCATGAGTCAATCGACAATCATGCTGCGGTACTTCGCCGCCACTTGCCCCGCGGCGTCCTGGGGCAGCATGACGGTGACGCGGGTGCCGGTGTCCTCGTATTCCTCGGAGAGGATGCGGCCTTTCTGCCTAAGCTCGTTGATGACGCCGTGCTGGGCGAAGGGCACCAGCAGGGTCATTTCCTGCTCCGCCTTGCGCAGCTCCTTGGCGATGGCGGCCAGCAGCCGATCCATCCCCGCGCCGGTCTGGGCGGAAATGTGCAGCGCACCGGGCATGATGGGCAAAATCTCCTGATCGGCAGGCACCAGGTCGCACTTGTTCAGCACGTCGATGCGGGGCTGGGTGTCCGCGCCGATCTGTTTCAGCACTTCTTCGACGACTTGATGCTGCTGGGGCGTGTCGGGGTTGGCACCGTCGGACACGATCACCAGCAAATCAGACAGCGCCGCTTCCTCCAGGGTGGACTTGAAGGCTTCCACCAGGTCATGGGGCAGCTTGCTGATAAAGCCCACCGTGTCCACCAGCAGGAATTCGCCGCCGTCCGGCAGCGCGACCCGGCGGGATACCGCGTCCAGGGTGGCGAACAGCTTGTTTTCCGCGTACACCCCTGCGCCGGTGATGGTGTTCAGGATCGTGGACTTGCCGGTGTTGGTGTAGCCCACCAGCGACACAATGGGGATGGCGTTTTTCTCCCGGCTCTTGCGGCGAAGCTGGCGCTGCTTTTGCAGGGCGTCCAATTCCTGCTTCAAGCGGTTGATCTGTTCCCGGATGCGGCGGCGGTCGATTTCCAGCTTGCTTTCACCGGGGCCGCGGGTGCCGATGCCGCCGCCGAGTCGGCTCAAAATCAGGCCCTGGCCGATCAAGCGGCCCGAACGGTACTTTAACTGGGCCAGCTGCACCTGCAATTTGCCCTCGCCGCTCTGGGCGCGCTGGGCGAAAATGTCTAAAATCAGGGTGGTGCGGTCCACGACCTTGACGCCGATAATGTCCTCTAAGTTCCGGGTCTGCGCCCCGGTCAGCTCGTCGTCGAAGATCACCACGTCGGCTTCATACGCCTGGGCTTCCAATTGAAGCTCCTGGGCCTTGCCGCTGCCCACGAAGGTGGCGGTGTCGGGCTTGGGCCGCTTCTGGAAGAACCGGGCTACCACCTGGGCCCCGTCGCTTTCCGCCAGGGCCGCCAGCTCGTCCAGGCTCTTTTCACTGTCGATGCCGACGAGGATCGCCTTTTCCGGCGGCTCGGTGCTGTCCGCGTCCTCGCCCTGGAGCACGCGCTTATCGGACAGTTCGATCTCCCGCATCCATGCTTCCTGGGGCAGTTTGCGCAGGGGGAAGATGTCCGTTTCCTCCACCCCCGGCACGCCGTTGACCTTTTCGGTGAGGAACGCGGCGCTGACCCCGGTGATATGCCCGTCGTCCGCCACGCCCACGGCGCACATACTGTCCAGCATCATGGAGCGCAGGGCCGCGATGTCCACGTCGGACAGCTTCGCGCTGCCGCCCGGATGGGTGTGGATGCATCGCACGCAGGACAGGCGCTTGCTGTTCCGCCGCAGTCTTAAATCCATCAGCGGCACGCTGTCCGTCACGCCCACGATCACGTCCAGCACGTCCCCGTCCCGGCTCACGTACACCGCGATTTCCCGGTTCAAAGCGCACGAATGCCGCGCAAGCTCCGTCAGGAGGTCGCGCGGCGCGTATTCGTTCCATTCAAAGGGGCAGTCGTAAATCGCTTTCAGCTCCGCCAATTGCGTATCCCGGATGCCCGTTATGTTGCCATGTATTTCCTGCATGGACGCTCCTTTTCACAGGAAGAACGTGGATTTCTGGGGGAAACCATTCTTTGGAGGCCAAAGAATGGTTTCCCCCAGACCCCCTTCCAAGAAAGCCATAAGGGGGATTTTGACTCCCAAACTCTTTCTTGACCCATGCCGAATGAAAGAGATTGATTTCAGTCGATCGATTCTTCCGGATGATTCTTCAAATAATCCTCCACCGCGGCGTGGATGGCTTCCTCCGCCAGCAGGGAGCAGTGCATTTTCACCGGGGGCAGCCCGTCCAGGGCTTCCGCCACGGCCTTGTTGGTGAGGGCCAGGGCTTCCTTGAGCGTCTTGCCCTTGACCATTTCGGTGGCCATGGAGGACGTGGCGATGGCCGCGCCGCAGCCGAAGGTCTTGAACTTCACGTCCTGAATCACGCCGTTTTCCACCTTCAGGTACATGCGCATGATGTCGCCGCACTTGGCGTTGCCCACCGTGCCCACGCCGTTGGCGTCCGGGATTTCGCCCACATTCCGGGGATGTTCAAAATGATCCATTACTTTTTCGCTGTACATGGCGGATTCTCCTTCTATATAGATGTAAATTCTTTGTGGGGGAAACCACTCTTTGGAGGCCAAAGAGTGGTTTCCCCCACACCCCCTTCCGAGAAAGCCATACAGGGGAATGGGTAAATCTCTTGCCTCTTTTGAGCGTTATTTCCTCTTAATATTATTTCTTTTTATTGATAAAATCATCAAACATGGGGCTCATGGATCGCAGGGTGCTGACGATCTCGGGCAGGACGCGGAGCACCTCGTCCACCTCTTCCTCGGTGGTGGTGTCGGTGAGGCTGAGGCGCAGACTGCCGTGGGCTACCTCATGGGGCAGGCCGATGGCCAGCAGCACGTGGGAGGGGTCGAGGCTGCCGCTGGTGCAAGCGGAGCCGGAAGAACCCGCGATGCCCGCCAGGTCGAGGCGCAGCAGCATGGCTTCACCCTCGATGTACTGGATAGACACGTTCACGTTGTTGGGCAGGCGGTGCAGGGGATGGCCGTTCAGCCGGGTATAGGGAATGGTGTCCAGAATGCCCTTAATCAGCTTGTCCCGCAGATACGTTTCCCGGATGCCGTTTTCTTCCAGGTGGTCAATGGCCTTTTGCAGCGCCGCCGCTGTGCCCACGATGCCGGGCACGTTTTCGGTGGTGGCCCGCTTGCCGCGCTCCTGCGCGCCGCCGTGCATGAACTGATCCACCTTGGTTCCGGTGCGGATGTACAGCGCGCCCACGCCCTTAGGGCCGTGGAACTTATGGCCGGAGAGGCTCAGCATGTCCACGTTCCAGGCGTCCACGTTCACGGGAATCGCGCCCACGGCCTGCACCGCGTCGCAGTGGAAGGGAATCTTGTGGGCTTTCGCAATTTTGCCGATTTCGGGGATGGGCTCGATGGTGCCGATTTCGTTGTTGGCCGCCATGATGGAAATCAGGATGGTCTGGTCGGTGATGGCCGCTTCCACGTCGGCGGGGTTCACCATGCCGTATTCGTCCACGGGCAGGTAGGTCACTTCAAAGCCCTGCTTTTCCAGCCACTGGCAGGTGTGCAGCACGGCGTGGTGCTCAATCTGGCTGGTGATGATGTGGTTGCCCTTTTTGCGGTTGGCGAAGGCCGTGCCCTTGATGGCCCAGTTGTCACTTTCCGAGCCGCCGGAGGTGAAATAGATTTCGGCGGGCTTCGCGCCCAGGGCGTCCGCCACGGTACGGCGGGCTTCCTCCAGCAGCTTCCGGGCGTCCCGGCCCGTGGAGTGGATGGAGGAGGCGTTGCCGAAATGCTCCCCGAAGCAGGGCAGCATGGCGGCCAGGGCTTCGGGACAGATGGCGGTGGTGGCGGCGTTGTCGAGGTAGATGCGGTTCACTTTTGGTCTCTCCTTCTATATATGTTCAAGTTCCAATATACAGCGTATGTGAGAGTGCAGAGTACAGAGTTCAGATTGATATACCCGACAAATGGATGGGTGTCAAAGCGCACACACTGTATGATCTGTACTCTGCACTCTGAACACTGTACTCTTTTTTATCAATTCAGGTTATTCTCCACCATATCCTGCAACGTGATCCCCTCCAGCAGCCCGTTGACCTGGCCGGTGAGGTAGGCCCAGACGCCCTTGGCGGGGCAGTTGCCGCTGCGCTCGCAGGGATGGCCGGGTTCGCTGACGCAGTCGGAAAAGTTCAGCGGCCCTTCCATGGCCTCGATGATGTCGCGGGCGGTGATTTGGCCGGGGTCGCGGCTCAGCTGGTAGCCGCCCTGCGCGCCGCGCACGGTCTTCACCAGGTCAGCCCGGCGAAGCGTGCCCAGCAATTGCTCCAGATACGCTTCCGGCGTGCCCAGGGCGGAGAACGCTTTCAGGCTCTGAGGCCCTTCGCCTTCGTGCTGGGCCAGGAAAATCATGGCGTACAGGCCGTATTTTCCCCGGGTGGACAGCTTCATGAAAGACCTCCCTTCTGAATCCCGACTGTTTTTATCGGGTTTCCTGGGTAACTATATCATGAAGCGGGAAGGTTGTCAATAGTTTTTTAAGCCGCATCAGGAAAAGAAAAAAGAGTACAGAGTTCAGAGTACAGAGTGCAGATTGATATTTTGAACCAAATAGGGCTTAGAGCTTCATTAGTGTACACTGAATCATCTGTACTCTGCACTCTGTACTCTAATCTGTACCCTGTCCCCTGCTCTCTAAAACTTTGCAAGTCCCATTGACAACCACGAAGAATCTGCTATAATGTTAAACGGTTAATGATTAAACATTTAATTTTCCGAAAGGAGTGGAAGAAATGAATTACTGGGAAGCCGTGGGAGCCATGCACCGGCTGGAACTCCTGCGGCGGATACAGGCGCGTGCCGTGATGGGCGAAACCGGGCTGCATCCCGGCCAGCCGCGGCTGCTGCAATTCATCTGGGATCATCCCGGCTGCACCCAGAAGGAAGCGGCGGACGAACTGGACGTGACCCCTGCCAGCGCCGCGGCCAGTTTAAAGCGGCTGGAAAAAGCGGGGCTGGTGCTGCGGCAGCCCGATCAAAAGGACACCCGGCGCAACCAGCTGTTTATTACCGACCGGGGCATGGCCCAGATGGAGGAAAACAAGCGGCAGTTCGCCAAACTGGACGAAAGGATGTTCCAGGGCATGTCGGAGGAAGAAGTGGAAGCCTTTCGCCGGGCCTGTGAAAAAATGTTCGACAACCTGGCCGACGAAAGCTGCCGCCACCTGACGATTTGGAAGCTGGCCCAGAAAGCCCATCAGGAAGAGGAGGGAAAAACCACTTGAGCCAAACAAAGAAAAAAGACAGCATCCTCCGCCTGCTGAAATACGCGGGCAAATACAAATGGCCCCTGATGCTGTGCCCCATGGTGATGATCGGGGAAGTGGCCATGGAAACCTATATTCCCAAGCTGATTCAGCGCTTGATCGACGAAGCCATCCCCTACAGCGAACGAACCGGGGAACTCTCCCAGGTGCTCATCTGCGGCGGCCTCATGATCGTGATGGCGCTGGTGTCGATGGGGTTCGGCATGGCGGGCAGCTTCCTGGGGGCCAAGGGCGGCATGGGCTTTGGCCGCAACCTGCGCCAGGCGCTGTTTGAAAAGATTCAGACCTTTTCCTTTAAGAACATCGACAAATTCTCCACCGCCTCCCTGGTGACCCGCATCACCACCGACGTGAACCAGACCCAGAACACGCTGATGATGCTGGTGCGCATGGGCTTCCGCTCCCCCATCATGTTCATCATGTCGCTGATTTACGCGCTGCAGATGAACCCGTCGCTGACCACGATCCTGTTCGTGGCGGTGCCGCTGCTGGCCGCTGGCATCATCTTCATCATGAAGAACGCCTTCCCCCGCTTCCAGATCATGATGAAGAAATACGACATCATGAACCGGGAGGTGCAGGAAAACCTGATTGCCATCCGCGTGGTGAAGGCTTTCGTGCGCTCGGCCTTTGAAAAAGAGAAATTCGGCAAGGCGGCGGACGACGTGACCCAGGCCCAGCGCAACGCTGAAAAGGTCGTGCTGTGGAACGGCCCCATGATGCAGATCATCATGAACAGCTGCATCGTGGCGATGCTGTGGTTCGGCGGCCAGCAGATCATCCGGGGCGAAATGGGCGTGGGCGCGCTGCTCACCTTCATCACCTACGTCACCCAGATTCTGATGGCGCTGATGATGCTGTCCTTCCTGTTCCTGGGCATCGTGCTCAGCCGCGCTTCCATCTCCCGTATCATGGAAGTGCTGAACGAGGAGCCCGACATTGCCAATCCTGAACAGGCTGTCACCGAAGTGAAGGACGGCGAGATCGAGTTCGACCACGTAGGCTTCTCCTACGCGGGCGACAAGGACAATCTGGTTTTGCAGGACATCAACCTGCATATCAAAGCAGGCGAAACCATCGGCCTCATCGGGGCCACGGGTTCCGCCAAGACCAGCCTGGTGTCGCTGATTCCCCGCTTATATGATGTAACGACCGGCACCCTGAAAGTCGGCGGGCGCGACGTGCGGGACTACGACATGCACGCCCTGCGGGACCAGGTGGCCATGGTGCTGCAAAAGAACGTGCTGTTCTCCGGCTCCATCAAGGAAAACCTGCGCTGGGGCAACGAGCACGCCACGGACGATGAAATCACCGCGGCCTGCCAGGCGGCGACGGCGGATGAGTTCGTGCGCTCCTTCCCCGACGGCTACGAAACCGACCTGGGACAGGGGGGCGTGAACGTGTCCGGCGGCCAGAAGCAGCGCCTGTGCATCGCCCGGGCCCTGCTCAAGCATCCCAAGATCATGATTCTGGACGACGCCACCAGCGCCGTGGACACCGCCACGGATTCCCGCATCCGGGAAGCCCTGCGCGCCCATATGCCGGAAACCACCAAGATCATCATCGCCCAGCGCATCACGTCCGTGATGGACGCCGACCGGGTGGTGGTGCTGGACAACGGCAAAATCGCCGACGTGGGCACCCACGACGAGCTGCTGGCCCGCAGCGAAATCTATCGGGACGTGTACCTGTCCCAGCAAAAGGGGGTGGCCTGACATGCCTCCGCATGGACAAATGCGAGCGCCCGCCAAGCCCAAGAACGCCAAGGGCACCTTCCGGCGGTTGGTATCCTATCTTGCGCCCCATAAGGGCAAGCTGATTGCCGTGGCGGCCTGCATCATTTTCAGCACCGCCGCCAGCGCCACCGGCACCTTCCTTTTAAAAGATGTGGTGAACAGCTACATCCAGCCTTTGATCGGCCAGGCCGCGCCGGACCTGTGGCCCTTCGCCCAGTTCCTGCTGCTGATGCTGGGCATGTACCTGGCCGGTGCCGTCAGCACGCTGGTATACAACCGGCTGATGATGATGGTGTCCACCGGCACGCTGAACAAAATGCGCAAGGACATGTTCCTGCACATGGAGGACCTGCCCATCCGCTACTTTGACCAGCGCACCCACGGCGAAATCATGAGCCGCTACACCAACGATACCGACACCATGCGCGAATTCCTGAGCCAGACCTTCCCGCAGGCGGTATCCTCCTTCTGCTCGGTGCTGTTCTCCTTCTGCTACATGGTCAGCCTGAACATCTGGCTGACGCTGCTGGTCATCGCCCTGATGCCGGTGATCCTGTCCATCACCAAGGTGGTGGGCAAACACTCCGGGGCCAATTTCGTGGCGCAGCAGAAGGCTGTGGGCGAGCTGAACGGCTTCGTGGAAGAAACCATCGAAGGCCAGCGGGTGGTGCAGGTGTTCTGCCACGAGCAGAAATCCATCGCCGCCTTTGAAACGAAGAATGAAAACGTCCGGGTGGCCGGTACCCGCGCCAACATCTTCGCCAGCATCTTAGGCCCCATCATGAACAACCTGGGCCACTGCAACTATGTGATCATCGCCCTGGTGGGAGCCATCATGATTATTCACGGCTACACCAACACCGGCGTGCTCATTTCCTTCCTCACCTTCACCCGCCAGTTCAGTATGCCCATCTCCAACCTGGCCCAGCAGTTCAACGTGATCATGATGGCCCTGGCCGGCGCGGAACGCATCTTTGAAATGCTGGATGAACCCGTGGAAGAGGACAACGGCTACGTTACCCTGGTGCGGGCGAAAAAGGATGCCCAGGGCAACATCGTGGAATGCAAGGAGCGCACCGGCATGTGGGCCTGGAAGCATCCTCACAAGGCCGACGGCAGCGTGACCTACACCGAATGGAAGGGCGATGTGGTGTTCGAGGACGTGACCTTCGGCTATGTACCCGAAAAGACCGTGCTGCACAACATTTCCCTGTACGCCAAGCCCGGCCAGAAGATTGCCTTCGTCGGCTCCACCGGCGCGGGCAAGACCACCATCACCAACCTGATCAACCGCTTCTACGACATCCAGGGCGGCAAGATCCGCTATGACGGCATCAACATTGAGAAGATTAAAAAAGACGATCTGCGCAGGTCGCTCGGCATGGTGCTCCAGGACACCCACCTGTTCACCGGCACCGTGAAGGAGAACATCCGCTACGGCCGCTTAGACGCTACCGACGAGGACATTGTGAAGGCGGCGAAGATCGCCAACGCGGACTTCTTCATCAGCCACCTGCCCGAGGGCTACGACACCATGCTGACCGGCGACGGGGCCAACCTGAGCCAGGGCCAGCGCCAGCTGTTAGCTATCGCCCGCGCCGCCGTAGCCGACCCGCCCGTGCTGATTCTGGACGAGGCCACCTCCTCCATCGACACCCGCACCGAGGCCTTGATCGAGAAGGGCATGGATCAGCTCATGAAGGGCCGCACCGTGTTCGTCATCGCCCACCGGCTGTCCACCGTCCGCAATTCCCAGGCCATCATGGTGCTGGAAAACGGCGTGATCATCGAGCGCGGCAACCACGAACAGCTCCTGGCCCAGAAGGGCAAGTATTATCAATTGTATACCGGCATGTTTGAATTATCCTGACCCCGGCAAAAAGGGCGCCGCTGAGAGAGGCGGCGCTTCAGAGTGTCGAAAAAGTATTTTCGACACTCTGCGAATGAAAGGCCGGAAAACCGTCCTTTCATTCGATCCATCAATTTCTTGAAAAATGGCATTTTCAGCATCAAAAGATACTGAAAACGCTCATTTTTCGGGCAGAAATTGATAGAGGAAGCAACATCCTGTTGCTCCTCGGCGACGTACACGCCGCCGCCTGCGGATTACAATCGAAGGGCTGCGGCCCTTCGATGCATCCTGGGGACTTTGTCGACAGTCTGGGGCGCCGCTGAGAGATGCGGCGCTTTTTTTCTTTCTCCCGCCCATCTTCGGAAAAAACAAACATGTTAAATCTTTCAAAAATCTCCAAAACCATGAAATAAAAAAGCCGGTTCCATCGTCTTTATTACAGAAAGAAGGAAAGGAGAAAGGAAAAGGCGTCCCGGGCGAAAAAGAAGCGAGCGGGGAGCTGCTGTCCTTGAAAAGATGTGTTTCAAAAATGTAAGATATGTAAAACCGGAGAAACATTCCCAGGAAGGGATGGATTTTTCATGGAAAATGTGTTATAATCATAGCACGATGACGAAGCCCGCGTTCTTCCGATGGAAAAAGCGGCGGCCATCATGCATATAAAAAAGATGAGCGTTCATCTTTCGGGAAAAGAATGAATTGCAGAAAGGAAGAGAAATAGATGAACAAGAAAGGTTTGCTTTCCCTGTGCGCCCTTCTGCTGGCGCTGGTGCTGGCCTTCCCCGCCGTTCCCGCGCTCGCGGAAAACAACGCGTATGTGAAAAAAACCGACGCCGGCAGAATCAATCTTCGCACCGGCGCGTCTTCCCAGTATCGGGTGCTGGCCGCGATAGATCCCGGCACGCCCCTTGAAGTGCTCGAAGTGGAAGGGAAATGGGCCCACGTTTATGTTCAGAATCCCCAGGGCACCGGCATTCTGGAAGGATATATGTATACCGATTATATCGAATACACCTCCGGAGAAGCCGTCCCTTACTATCCCGCCCAGACGGGATACAGCTGGCAGGACAGCACCGATTACAGCTGGCTCTCCAGCGGCCAGTATTCCTTTGCCACCATTACGGAAAACTCTTTGATGTATGTATGCACCGGCAACAGCGGCAGGCTGCATCTGCGTGAATACGCCCATCAGGACGCCCGTTCCCTGGGCCTGTACGCCAACGGCACCCAGGTGATCGTGCTCAACCGCCGGGGCAATTGGGCGTATGTGTACGTGAACGGCGTCTACGGCTACATGATGCTGAATTACCTGTCTCCAAACCAGTACAACCCGGTTTATCCCATCTCCGGCGCCGTGACCAAATATGTGAACACCGGCAACAGCGGCAGGCTGCACCTGCGTGAATACGCCAGCCAGAACGCCCGCTCTCTGGGCCTGTTCCCCAACGGCACCAAGGTGTCCGCCGTAGATTTGGGCAACGGCTGGAGCTATGTCTCCTTCAACGGGTACACGGGCTTTATGATGACGAAGTACCTGTCTCCGACAGAGCCCTACTATCCCAGCCCTTATGTGCCGGGCGAATATACCCTCATGTATGTGTACTCCGCTACCGGCGCGAAGGTTCCCCTGTACTCCGGCACGGGCGACAACACCAGCATCCTGGGACGCTATGACAACGGCACGGCGGTGTATGTGCTGCAAAATTACGGAACCTGGTCGCTGGTCATCGTAAACGGCGCTCAAGGCTACATGAAGAACGCCAGCCTGTCCAAGAAGCCCTATACGCCTCCCATGCCCGGCTCTCCCATCGGCACAGCGCAGGTACGCCAGCCCAACGGTTCCTTCGTATACCTGCGTTCCAGCCGTTCCACGGACAGCCTGGACAATGTGCTCGCCAAGGTGCCCAGCGGCGCGAAAGTGACCGTGTACCAGCGCGACGAATGGTATTCCCTGGTTCAGTATAACGGCATCTTAGGCTACATGGTCAGCCATTACCTGTACTGGGGCACTGAGCCGCTTCCCACCGAGCCGTCGGCGGAAAACAAAGTGGTCAAGATGATCGTGGGCGGCACTCCCCTGCGTTCCAGCCGCGATGAAAGCAGCAATTCCAATATTATTATGGAACTGCCCCATGGCACGATGATCGAGATCCTGCTCACCTATCCCGACAACTGGCGCTACATTGACTTTAACGGCGTGAAGGGATATATCCACGGGCAGAATGTGGCCTCCGTCACCAATGCCGGCGGTTCCCTTTCTCCCCTGATGCCCGAAGTGCCCGCCGGCACGGTGACCGGCACCGGCATGGTCACGCATCCCAACGGTTCCTTTGTGAACCTGCGCTACAGCCGCAGTTCCGCGGACAACACCAACGTGCTGGCCCAGGTGCCCAGCGGCGCCAAGGTGGAATTGATGGAGCAGTACGGAAGCTGGACAAAGGTTCGCTACAACGGCATTGTGGGCTATATGGTTTCCAGCTATATCGTGCCCGCAAACAGTTCCTCCTCTGAAACGGTGCCGGTTTCCGTTCCTTCCACCCAGCTTACGCCCGCGCAGCCCACGGTCGGAAGCGTTTCCGGCGCCAAGCGCGTGGTGCACAACGAGAGCAGCGGCTTTGTGTACCTCCGCTCCTCCAAGGACAGTTCCAACATCGGAAACGTGCTGATGAAGGTGTATAACGGAACGTCGGTGGATCTGCTCAGGGACGAAGGCCCGTGGTCTTTGGTCAACGTTAACGGCACCGTTGGCTACATGGTTTCGAGCTATTTAGCGCTTGAAGCCCAGTATTCCTCTTCGACGACGGGTTCTGGTACTTCCTCCCAGGTTGCCCCCGCGCAGCCCGCGCAATCCACGGCATCCGGTTCTGATGAAAAGCCCGCCTCCGTTTCTTCCGTTCCGCTGAAGGCTACGGGATCGTCTTCCGCTTCAAAGCCTGCCGCGGTTCCGTCCACCGCGCTGATCCCCGCGACCCAGACAGGCGCGTCTGCTTCCAGCAGCCGGCGGGTCGTGCGCAACAATAGCAGCAACTACGTGTATCTGCGTTCCTCGATGGACGGCAACATCCGCACCAACATTCTCATGAAGGTGCCGAATGGCACGGTGGTTGAGCTGCTCAGCATCGAAGGGAAATGGGCCAAGGTTCGCGTGAACGGCATCGAAGGCTATATGATGGCCGCTTACCTTAAAACAGAATAATTCTGAAGCAGCAAAGCCCGGAGCGGTGTGATAAACCGCCCCGGGCTTTTTGTTTCGGGGGAGTCATCCCCGCAAACAGGATGATCGGGTGAACGCGCCTTATTTCTTCACTTTCAGGTCGCCGCTGTTGGTGGTCACGTTCACGATGGAAGCGCCGTCGCCGACGATCTGCTGCGCGTTCTTTTTCACGTCCTTTCCGTTCAGGCTGCCGCTGTTGGTTTGAAAGTTTACCGTGAGCCCGGAGCCGTGAACGGCGGACAGGGTGATGTCGCCGCTGGTGCATTTTACGTCAACTTTTCCGCACTGGTAAACGCCAAGCGATATATCGCCGGAAGTAGAATGAATTTTAGCGGTTTCCGCTTTCACCGCTTCCAGCTTGATTTTGCCGGAAGTGACACCGACCGTAAGCGATTTGGCGTCGACCGGCCCGGCGGTGATGCTGCCGCTGGTGCTTTCCAGGGTGACGGTGTCCGCCATGGCGTTGTCAATGTGGATGCTTCCGGAGGTGCACTGCATGGACAGCTTGCCATGCGCCCGGATCGGGCCCGCTTTGAGTTCGCCGCTGGTGGCCTGAACGGTGATGCTGTCCGCGTTCACAGCGCCCATCTGGATCTCGCCGGATGTGGCTTGCAGCACCATGTCTTTCAGCTGGTGATTTTCCGTCCGGATCTCGCCGCTGGTCACATGCACGTTCAGGGAAATGTTCTTCGGGATCTCCACCGTGACGCGCTTTTCTTTATTGATCAGCGTGCCGGTGTAGCCGGATTTCCAATATTGGATGCGCAGGGTGCTTCCATCCAGCCACCAGCGCATTTGCTGATCCTCCGTCAGCCCTTCCGTGGTTTCGGTAACGGCCAGCTTGTCACCGCCGCTTTCCATCAGCTCCACGCGGCCGCTTGTCCAGTTGATTTCTACGGCGTTTACATTTGCGGCATCGTAGGTGAAGCTGCCGATGGTGTACTTTTCCGCGTGGGGATAGCTGGCGCCCGCGGAAAAGCCGCACCCGCAGATGGACAGACAAAGGACGATCAGCAGCAGGCAGCACATTGCTTTTTTCATATCTTTTCCCTCCGTATATCCCATCAGGCGCGCCGCCTGATTTTTTCGGCACCATCATAGCACAGCGATGAAGATTCGTCCAGTCATTTTTATAGAAAATCAGGGATGAACGTTCCTGAACGGGCAAGGTTCGGCTGTTTTCTTCCGGCGGCTGTTCAGCGCGTGGCGCAGGGCGGCGCAGTTCGTTCCCGGCCTGTTTTTCTCGGCGGCTGCCGCTTGTTCCGAACGCGCCGCCGGCACCATGGTTCCCGTAAATGCAGCTGCCGCGGGGCGCGCTTTTTCCAATGCGTATTTCAACGCCGAACCGCCGGTCATGCTCTGCCGGGCAATCGCGGGCAGCAGCGCTGCTTCCTCCGTTTTCAATGCGGGCATCTTCGCGTCGCGTTCCATCATCTGACCGCCGCCTTTCTTTCTATCTTCATTCTATCCTATGCCGAGGTCCCGGGCACAGTGCAAGATTGAAAATTCGTCTTTTTTGACAAAAATTTTCAAAAACATATTGACAATCCTTCCTGCCTGTGGTTTAATGTTTCCTGCCTAAAAGTTTAGTGATTCTAAACTTTCGGCTTCGATCATCTGTTTAGTAAAGCTAAACCTTCCGGGGCGAAAGGGGTGACGGCGGGATGAACATCGGCGAAAAGCTGCGGAAGCTGCGATTGCAGCGGGAACTGACCCAGGAGGAAATGGCGGACCGGTGCGAGCTGAGCAAGGGCTTCATTTCCCAGGTGGAACGCGACCTAGCCTCCCCTTCTATCGCCACCCTGACGGATATGCTGGAATGCCTGGGCAGCAATTTGAAGGAATTCTTCTCCGAAACCGGCGACGAGAAAACCGTGTTCGCCCAGGGCGACATGTTCGTGAAGGAAGACGAAGAAACCCTTCGCGGCAGCATCACCTGGCTAGTGCCCAGCGCCCGGAAAAACGAGATGGAACCAATCCTGGTGGAACTGGGCGAAGGCGGGCGAACCGAAGAAGTCCTCCCCCACGAGGGCGAGGAATTCGGCTACGTGCTCTCCGGCACCGTCACCCTCCACATCGACGGCAAGGCCTACAGGGTCAAGACCGGCGAAAGCTTCTGCCTCCATCCCAGCGCCGGCCACTTCATCGAAAACACCGGCAAACGCAAGGCCCAGCTGATTTGGGTGTCCACGCCGCCGAAGTTCTAAAACAGGTAGGAGGTAGAACTTTTTTCATGATAACAATCATCCTGCCCCAGAGTTGCTTTAGAGTACGGCTTGTGTGTGTCATCCTGAGCATCGCGGAACGAAGTGAAGCGATAAGCGAAGGATCTCAAACGTAACGTTTTCTTCTAAGCAAATCATTGCCCTGGAAGGAGATCCTTCGCTTACCACTCCGCTTCGCTTCGTGGTGCTCAGGATGACAGCGCTGCGTTCGTAATACAAGAGTATTTATGGTATGCTCTGCAAGCAGAAAGACGAATCTGCCTACTACACTCTATAAAATCCTCACTATAAAAAAGGGGGTTCCCGCACATGGAAGAACAGCGCCTGATTACCCTGGAGAATATTTTTAAGCAGTACGACGGCACGACAGTGCTGGATCATATCAATCTGTATATCCGCAAGAAGGAGTTCGTGACGCTGCTGGGGCCCTCCGGCTGTGGGAAAACCACCACCCTGCGCATCATCGGCGGGTTTGAGAGCGCCGACTCCGGCCGCGTGATTTTCGACGGCCAGGACATTTCCGGCATCCCGCCCTACAAGCGCCGGGTGAACACCGTGTTCCAGAAGTACGCGCTGTTCCCCCACCTGAACGTGCGGGACAACATCGCCTTTGGCCTGAAGCTGAAAAAGATGCCCAAGGACGAAATCAACCGCAAGGTGGATTACATGCTCGACCTGGTGAACCTGAAGGGCTACGGCAAGCGCGGCGTGGACTCCCTCTCCGGCGGGCAGCAGCAGCGCATCGCCATTGCCCGGGCCCTGGTGAACGAGCCCGAAGTGCTGCTCCTGGACGAGCCCCTGGGCGCGCTGGACTTGAAGCTGCGCAAGGAAATGCAGCTGGAGCTGAAAGCCATGCAGCAGCGTCTGGGTATCACCTTCCTGTATGTCACCCACGACCAGGAAGAAGCCCTCACCATGAGCGATACCATCGTGGTCATGCACGGGGGCAAGATCCTGCAGATCGGCACGCCCAAGTCCATTTACGACGAACCCAAGAACGCCTTCGTTGCGAACTTCATCGGGGAGAGCAATATCTTCCCCGGTACCATGATCAAGGATGAGCTGGTGCACTTCTGCGGCGCGGACTTCCCCTGCGTGGACTCCGGCTTTGGCGAGGACAAGCCCGTGGACGTGGTGGTACGGCCCGAGGACGTGCTGCTGGTGGGCGAGGATGTGGGCCAGGTGACGGGCGTCATTAAGTCCGTGCTGTTCAAGGGCGTGCATTACGAAATGATCATCGACGCGGGCCACTCCACCTGGAAGGTGCATTCCACCACCATGCAGCCGGAAGGCAGCCGGGTGGGCCTGGCCGTGGTGCCGTTCAACATCCACATCATGCACCGGATGGAGGAGGAAGCCAAATGACCAACTTCAAAGTGCCCGTCTGGGGCTACTGGATGATGGGCATCGGCTTCGCGGCCTTCGTTGCGCTGCTGATCGCCTACATCCATAAAAACCGGGGCTTCCGCCGCCCGGTGTTCGCCGCGCCCTATGTGCTGTGGCTGATCGTGTTCACGGTGATTCCCTGCTTCCTGGTGGCTTATTTCTCCTTCACCGACCCCCAGGGCAACTTCACTCTGGACAACTTCAAAAACTTCTGGGACAGCAACTACAACGCCCGCAAGGCCATCGCCCCAGAAGACCTGAAAATGTACCAGGACATGGGGTTGTCGCTGGAAGACCTGGGCCTGGCCCGGGACTCCATCAACATCGACACCCTGGTGTTTTCCCTGTGGATGGCCTTCCTCTGCACGGCGATTTGCCTCTTGCTGGGCTATCCCGCCGCCCACATCATGGCGGACCGGGAATTCAAGCTGGGCCCAACCCTGGTCATCCTGTTCGTGGTGCCCATGTGGATGAACTTCCTGCTGCGCACCATCGCGCTGATGAGCCTGCTGGAGGACGGCGGCCTGCTCAACACCTTCTTTGAGTGGATCGGGTTGGGAAAGCAGAAATTGCTCAACAACATCCCCGCCGTGCAGGTGGGCATGATCTACAACTTCCTGCCCTTCATGGTGTTCCCCATTTACAACGTGCTGAACAAGATGGACTACAAGCTCAGCGAAGCCGCCATGGACCTGGGCTGCAACAAGTGGCAGGTGTTCTACAAGGTGACCCTGCCCCTGTCCGTGCCCGGCGTGGTAAGCGGCATCACGATGGTGTTCATGCCCGCCGTGACCACCTTCTACATTTCCCGCCTGCTGGGCGGCGGCAAGGTGCAGCTGTTCGGCGACCTGATCGAAGCCAAGTTCCTCTCCACCAGCCTGAACGAATGGAACGTGGGCAGCGCGCTTTCGCTGGTGATGATGGTGCTCATCCTGCTCTCCCTGGGGCTGCTCAACAAGGTGGACCCCGATAACGAAGGAGGCGGCATGGTATGAAGCTCATCAAGCGGTTTTATCTGGGCCTGGTGCTGGCCTTCCTGTATATCCCCATCGTGGTGCTGATCGTGCAATCCTTCAACGCGGGCAAGAGCCGCGCCAAGTGGGAGGGCTTCTCCTTCCGCTGGTACGAGGAGCTCTTCAAAGACCCCAACATCATGAACTCCCTGGTCATCACCCTGGCGATTGCCGTGCTGGCCTCCCTGTTCGCCACCATCATCGGCACCTTGGCCGCCATCGGCATCCACGCCATGAAGCGCCGGCCCCAGCATCTGATGCTGACCCTGAACAACATTCCCATGACCATGCCGGACATCGTGACCGGTATCTCCCTGATGCTGCTGTTCATCTTCACCCAGGTGGAGCGCGGGTTCGTGACCATGCTGCTGGCCCACATCACCTTCGACGTGCCGTATGTGATCCTGTCCGTCATGCCGAAGCTGAAACAAATGAACAAGAACACCTACGAGGCGGCGCTGGATTTAGGCGCGACCCCCATGTACGCGCTGTTCCACGTGATCCTGCCCCAGGTGATGCCCGGCGTCATCACCGGCGCGATGCTGGCCTTCACCCTGTCCCTGGATGACTTCACCATTTCCTATTTCACCACCTCGCCCCTGGTGCAGAACCTGTCCACCCTCATTTACTCCCAGGCGAGAAAGGGCATCAAGCCCACCATGAACGCCCTGTCCGCCCTTATGTTCGTGGCCCTGCTGGTGCTGCTGCTGGTGGTCAATAAGCGCACGGCGGAGGAGGAGTGACGGAGTTTTTCTGGGGGAAACCATTCTTTGCAGGCCAAAGAATGGTTTCCCCCAGACTCCCTTCCAAGAAAGCCATAAAAGCAGTATTCTTCTTTGCAACTGTCCCATCAAGCAGTAAGTACTACTACCCGAACGTAAGAATGTCATCCTGAGCGCATCCGGACGCGAAGGATCTCTTTGCTGGACATTATGTTACTTGATTTAGCTCGTCGCTATGAGATCCTTCGCGTTCGGATGCGCTCAGGATGACAGTGGGAATTAATGACTTTGAATTTTCATTCGTAAAGCGATGTATATTTCAGTACATTTATTGGCATAAATTCCCTTTCAGGAATTTATATAAACACAATCACGGAGGTATGAACAATGAAAAAAATCATTGCTTTGGTCGCCGCCCTGGCGCTGTGCCTGTCCATGCTGCCCATGAACGGCTTCGCCGCCCAGGAAGTGGTGAACGTGTACAACTGGTACGACTACATGGACGAAACCGTTTTTGAAATCTTCGAGCAGGAAACGGGCATTCACGTGAACAAAATGTACTTCACCACCAACGAGGACATGATGGTGCAGGTGCGCGTCAGCCCCGGCGCCTATGACCTGGTGTTCCCCTCCGACTACTGCGTGGAGCGCATGATCGCGGAAGACATGCTGGCGGAAATCAACATGGACAATATCCCCAACATCTCCAATATCGACCCCAACCAGCTGAACGCTGACTACGACCCTGAAAACAAATACTCCGTTCCCTTCATGTGGGGCACCGTGGGCATCCTGTACAACACCACCATGGTGGATGATCCCGTGGACTCCTGGGGCATCCTGTGGAACGACAAGTACGCCGACAGCATTTTCATGCTGGACTCCATCCGCGACACCCTGGGCGTCACCCTCAAATACCTGGGCTATTCCATGAACACCCGCGACATCACCGAGCTGAAAGCCGCCGCCGACAAGCTGATCGAGCAGAAGCCCATCGTGAAAGCCTATTACGTGGACGAGACCAAGGACAAGATGGTGGCGGGCGAAGCCGCCCTGGCCGTGGTGTATTCCGGCGACGCCCTGTACGCCATGGAACTGAATGAAGACCTGGACTACGCTGTGCCGAACGAGGGCAGCAACGTGTGGATTGACCCCATGGTGATCCCCGCCACCGCCAAGAACAAGGAAAACGCGGAAAAGCTGATCAATTTCCTCTGCCGCCCCGACATCGCCCAGATGAACTGCGAATACATCTGGTACTCCTCCCCCAACGCCGCGGCCATCGAACTCATGGGCGAGGACTACACCGAGAACCCCACCATCAACCCGCCCCAGGAAGTGATCGACCGCTGCGAATTCTTCCACGACATCCCCGACAACTTCCTCACCATCTACAATTCCTTCTGGAGCCAGGTGAAGAATGCGCGTTAATCTTTTCAAACGGCTGACAGCAGCAGGGCTTTGCGCCCTGCTGCTTTGCGGCTTATTTACGCCCGGTTTTTCCGAGGAATACCGGGATCTGAAATACGGCATGAAGGGCGAGGACGTGCAGCGCTTCAAGAAGGCCATGTTCTGGCTGGGCTATTTCAGCACCGAGGATTTGGACGGCTCCTACACCAAAACCACCGCCGAGCGGGTGAAGAAGCTGCAAAAGAACAACGGCCTGAAACAGACGGGCATCGCCGACGCGGCCTTGCAGGAATTGGTGTTTTCCGGGAACGCGATAGGAACGGACACCGCCCCCTCCCCCTCTCCCGTGCCGCCGCCCACGCCTGTGCCTACCGCCACCCCCGCGCCCACGCCTTTCCCCTACGATACCTCCGGCTATGAAACCCTGAAAGAGGGCATGAGCGGCGAGGCGGTGGAAAAGCTGAAAAAGGCCATGTACTGGCTGGGGTATTTCAATTCCGAAAACCTGAGCGACGAGTACAACGAAGTGACGGTCAACCGGGTGAAGCAATTGCAGAAAGCCAACGGCTTTGAGGAAACCGGCGAGGCTGACCCCATGCTGCAAGCCCTGGTCTACTCCGGCAACGCCGTAAAAACCAAGAACGCCCCCAAGCCCTCCTCCGTGCCGCCCACGCCCAAGCCGCCGCTGGACATCAACAGCTTGATGCCGCCCCTGAACGAGGACGGCTTTCTTTCCGACGATGCCGGCACGGATGAATACGTGTATACAGATGAGGATGAGGGTGTGTGGATTTACGTCACTTCCTCTCTCTCCATCGTGATCCGCCGGTACTACGACAAGAAGGCCGTGCTCACCTGGTACGAGGCCGACGTGCACGCCAGCCCGGCGTCCCCGCTGCTGTCTTATCTGAACGGCACCAAGAACCCCGGCACCATGATGATCCAGCCCGTCAAGTTCGTGGAGAAGTACGGCCTGGTGCTGGCCTTCAACGACGACCATTTCGGCTTCCGCATCAACGAAAAGGACAAGGGCATCCCGCCGGGGGTCATCATCCGCAACGGTCAAATCATCTACGACAAAACCTGGAGCCGGGAGTCCTTTCCCAATCTGGATGTGCTGGCCGTGTTCTCCGACGGCAGCATGAAAACCTTCCCCAACTCCGCCCACACCGCCCAGGAATACCTGGACATGGGCGCGGTGACCACCTACGCCTTCGGGCCGATTTTGCTGCAAAACGGGGAACTGAGCGAATACATGCTGCGGGATGAATACTATTCCTACCGGGAACCCCGCTTAGCCATGGGCATGATCGAACCCTGGCACTATTACGTCCTCTGCGTGGAGGGCCGCATGGGCGACAGCGGACGCTCCAAAGGCGTGTTCCTCAACTGGCTGGCGGACAACATGAAGGAGCACGGGGTGCAGGAGGCCATCAACCTGGACGGCGGCGGAACCGCCTGCCTCATGTTCATGGGCAAGAAAATCAACAAATCCGCCAACAGCACAAGAAGCGTTGGCAGCATGAGCGGGTTTGGCATTTCCGAACAGCTCATGGTGCCGTAAACAAAAAGCCTTTGCAGGGGCCATCTACCCCGCAAAGGCTTTTCTCTTATTTTTTATTTCACGCCGAAAGCATAGATGGTGGTGGTCTGGTACGTATCCCCGGCTTTCAGGGTGATGGTGGGGAAGTTCTCGTGGTTGGGGCTGTCGGGATAGTGCTGGGTTTCCAGGGCCACGCCCGCGTAAGCGCCGTAGACCTTGCCGCCATGGCCGGTGGTGTTCAGGCCCTGGCCGGAATACACCTGCATGCCGGGCTCGGTGGTGAGCACGCGCATTTCCCGTCCGCTTTCCGGATCGTACAGGACGCCCGCTTCCTGCATGCCTTCGCCACTGAGTACATAGTTCACATCGTAGCCGTCCACGGCGTCAATCAGCTTGCATTCCTTGCGCCGGGCCACGCCGTCGCCGATCTTCCGGGGCTGGCGCAAATCCAGGGGCGTGCCCTCCACAGCCAGGAATTCGCCGGTGGGAATCAGGCCGCTGTCCACGTCGGTGATGCAGGCGGCGTTGACCTGGAGGGTATGCTCCAGCATGGTGTCCTGATCAGACAGGTTCCAGTAGGAATGGTTGGTCAGGTTCACGATGGTGTCCTGGTCGCTCTGGGCCAGGTAGCGGATGGACAATTTGCAGTTGTCGTCCCAGGCGAAGGTGACCTGCACATGCAGCTTGCCGGGGAAGCCTTCTTCCATGTCGTGGGCCACATAGGTGAAAATCACCGCGTCCTCGCCGTCGGCTTCCAGGACTTCGCCCTTCCACCATTTCTTGTCGAAGCCTTCCCGTCCGCCGTGGAGGGTGTTGGGCCCGTCGTTCTTGAACAGGGTGTATTCCTTCCCGTTCAGGGTGAATTTCGCGCCGCCGATGCGGTTGCCCACGCGTCCAATGGTCGCGCCCAGGAAGGAGGGCTTCTGGTCGTATTCTTCCAGGGTGTCATAGCCCAGGCACACTTCGCCTAAATTCCCGTTCCTGTCCGGCACCTTCACGGACACGATATGCGCCCCGAAATCCAGCACGGACACGGACGCGCCGATTTTATTGGTCATGGTGTACAGGGTCATCTGACGGCCGATCTGGTCGACGCCGAAGGGCTTTTTCGCAATGCTCATGATGCTTCTTCTCCTTTGCGCGGATTCGTTGATTTCATTATACCTCAATTGCCGGGGAATGAAAAGAAGGGAATGAATTTTTTTATGGGGCCGACGCGATGAGCTGATCGACCCGCTCCTTCTGCACGTAGAACAGCGCCACGCCGTCCACGGCCATGGCGTCGTGGAGGGCGTCGAAGGAATAAAAATCCACCGTCCGGGTCAGGTGGCTGTTTTTGAGCGTGATCGTAGCGCGGCTTTCCCCGGAAAGCGCAAAGCCCTCCGGCAGCGTCCCGTCCCCGGACAGGGCGGCCAGCTGCCTGTACCATGCCGCAAAAGCTTCCGCGTCCATGTCCTCCGTCTCCCCCGCCCGGCGCACCGCCATATCGTACAGCGTCTGGCCGTATTCGTCGGTGGCAATCTGGTTGTTTTCCGTCACGCTCTCCACCATCCGCACCTCATAGGCTTTGGACATGCCGGAAGCGGCGAGGCGCACCTCGTCCAGGTTGTTGACTTGAAAATTGACGGGATTCAGCAGCACCAGATCCCGGGGGTTCAGCGTTTTCCAGAAGCCCAGCAGGAAGTTGCTGGCCTTGTATACCTTCCCTTCCCACAGGAGGTAAACGCCGCTTTTTCCCGTTTCCGCGCCCAGGCGCAGCGTATATTCCCGCGCCGCAACCGGGAAGGACACCTGCCGCCCGTCCTCCGTCCCGCCGGAAATGACAGTGGCGGCCTGGGTCAGCCGGACCGTCACTTCCGGGGCGTCCAGGCCGTATGCCGCCAGATCCAGCGCTTCCGGGCCGCCCAGATAGGTTTCAAAGCCCATGCTTTCTATCCGGTTCAGCAGCGCGTCCATGCGCTGCACGGAAAGCGGATAGGCAAACGGCGCTTCCATCTGCCAGCCGCTGGGCGTGTACGCTGCGCTCCAAACCACGCTGCCCGTCACGTCGATCCTGTCCAGCAGGGAAGCGTCGATCTTCGGCTGCTCAAAATCCCGCAGGTATTCCATCTCATGGAAGAAAACCTCGCAGTCCGCTTCCAGTATCGTATACAGCTTTGGGTCGCCCGTGAGCATGCAGTAGCGCTGCGGCGTTTCCTCATTGGCGGTCAAATCGCCCAGCAGCAGCTCCGCCTTTTCCCCGTCCTGATAGGTGATCTCCACCCGCGCCCGGGGCGGTTCCAGGCCAAAGGCCGCCGCGGTCAGCCCCTGTTCAGCGTTCAGCTCCGGCAGCACAACCGCCTCGGCAGGCACTTTGCCCAGGGACAGGACGATTTCCTCCATGACGGATTCCCGAAGGGGCGCATCTTCCTGCCCCTCCAGCACAAAACCGCCGTCTTTCCGCAGAAGCGGGTACGCCGCGCTGTCCTTCGGCGCGACCAGGACGGAAGCGATCTCCTCGCTCGGGCGCGCCAGCAGCATTGTTTTTTCCTCCGCCGGCATGATCTGCGGGGGACGCGAAAGAGAACGCACCAAAATCACCGCCGCCCCTGTGGCCAGGCAGGCGCACAGGAGCAGCAGAAAGACCGTTTGATGGCGCATCGGGCGGCGGGCTTTTTTTCTTGGCGCTTTTTCCATGTCACAAATTCTTTCTTGGCAGCAGCACCAGCAGCGCGCCCAGCAGCACCAGCAGCGGCAGCATGATGGTGATGATCACGGCGGGAGTGATGTTCCCCAAGGTCAATCCTTCGCGCTGGGCGGGTTTGGGAATAATGTCCAGGCTCACCGGCTCTTTTTCCTGAAGCGAATGGATCACCTGCAGCAGGAACGCGGTGGAAGACGTGTTCATCTGCATCCAGTAATCGGTGAACGCGTTGTTGTCCCCCAGGATGAACAAGTGGGAAACAACGCCGCTGTCAAACAGCTTGTCCGACCACATGGAAACCGCGAATTGCCCTTCTTCATCGCCGGGCTGCTGTTCCACGGTATCCTCCCCGCTTACGTCCCGCCGCAGGTAGGCTTCCCCGGTAATAAGCAGAGGATACGCCATCACGCCGTCCGGCTGCACGTCCTGGGATCGGAACGCGCGCGCCTCGGCAATCAGCAGGATGGTTTCGCCTTTGGTCACCAGCGTGTGGGTCACATCCGTGTCCATCATATAAGGCATCAGGATCACCGGGTAATTCGCGTAATAGCTTTCCCGGTCCTCCTCCTTCGCAACCACCAGGCCGGGACAGGCTTCGATGCCGTAGGAGCGCAGCAGGGCGTTATAATTGCTCAGGTCCAGGGGATCGTCGTATTCCGCCGTAACGAAAAAGTCGCCGCCCGCTTTGGCAAAATCCAGCAGCTGGTTCAGCTCCTCATCGGACAGGTCATACTGCGGAGACAGGATCATCAGCGGATCGGCGGGGTTCAGCGTGTCTCCCGCCGCCAGATTCACCCGGACGACCCTGTAATTGGATTCTGTCAGCGTCTCCTCCAGCTTTTCCGTCTCCGTGCGGTTTTTTTCCCTGTGGCCGGACAGAATCTGAATACAGGGCACGCTGTCCTGCGTCACATACAGGATGGCTTCCGTGACGCTTTTTTCATAGGAAATCATCGTCTGGTCGAAAAAGCCGGTGTCCATATTGAAGGAATGATAGATATAGTCCGATTCGTTCAGCACCCGGGACAGGCCGGTGGCCGGGCAGTGGACGATCAGGCATTCGTCCGTCACCTGGGCACTTCCCGCCGCATCGGTAAACTGGGTTTTCAGCAGAGGATTCTGCAGCAGGTTTTCTCTCGTCACCGTCACATGGTCGGACGCCACGTCATACCGGTTCAGAAGGGACAGCAGGTCTTCATCCCCGCCCGACGCGGGCGTGACTGCGTAGATATGCACGTCCTTCTCCAATTGCGCCAGCACGTTTTTGGTTATTTCTCCCTGTGTGGTCGCCCCGTTGAAGGAGCAGTCCACCTGCAGGGCGTAGCGGCTTTCCAGCCCGTCAAAGAGCGCCGACAGCAGCACGATCAGCGCCACCACGCAGGCGGTCAGCGCCGCGGAAAAACCGCCGCAGCGCAGCTTCCGGTTATTCTTTATCCCGTTCAGCCAGGCGTTCCATTTTTCCATGCCTTTCATGCCTCGCTCCACCTGCGGGCATCCAGGGCCCGCACGCTCAGAAAAATCATGACAATGATGAAGAACAGGTAATACATCACGTTGCTCAGGCTCAGCTGCCCGCGCACAAAAGGCGCGAATCGCTGATACAGGCTGACAAAATTCAGCGCCTGGCTGATCCACTCGATCGTGACGGCGGAGGCCAGCACATCGGCCATCCACACCAGCAGGTTCACCCCGACACCCAGCACCACAGCGGTCATCTGGCTTTTGGCGAAGCAGGAAACGAACAGGTCCAGGGCGAGGAAGGCGCAGCCCTGCAGCACCAGCCCCAGGTATCCCACGGCGGTTTCCGCTATATACAGCTTGCCGTATACCGCGATCACGCAGGCATACATGCCGCTGCATACCACCGCCAGCAGCAGCACCGAGCAGGCGGCCAGATACTTGCCCACAATGATTCCGCTCAGCGGGCAGGGCGACGCCAGCAGCATCTGATCCGTGTTCCGCTGCCGCTCCCCGGCGACCAGGCGCATGGTGATAATGGGCGACAGGAGCATCCACAGGTAGCTCAGCTCGCTCAGCAGCGCCAGCAGATTGCTGGACCGGGCGGCCAGATTGCTTACGCCGAAAAAGATACTGCCCAGCGTCAAAAAAACGCCCAGGAAAACATAGGCAGCCGAAGTGTAAAAATAACTTTGAATTTCACGCCGGTAAATGGCGAGCATAAAAACCTCCGCTTGTTTTCGTGAAATATCAGGCGTTCCGCGCCGTTAAGGCGTTTCGTCCATGGTGGCCCGCAGGAACACATCCTCCAGGCTGTCCTCCACCGGAGAAAGGCGCAGCAGCGGCGTTTGCAGCGCGCAAAGCAGCGTAAACAATTCGCGTTCCGCCAGGCCCCCGTCGTCCACCGTCAGCACCGCCTGGGTCAGGGCCGGGTCGCTGTTTTTTTCGGGCTCCACCTGCCGGGTGCTTTGAAGCTGCCGCAGGGCGGGCAAAAGCTTTTCCTTCGGGCAGTCTACCACCACCCGCATTTTGTGTTCCCTGCTGTAGGGGTCATGCAGCAGCCGGTCGCAGATGACCTTTCCATGGTGCAGGATGATCACCCGGCTGCATACCGCCTGCACTTCGCTCAGGATGTGGGAGGAAAACAGGATGGTATGCTCTCCCGCGAGGGACAGGATCAGCTGCCGCATTTCGCTGTTCTGCCTGGGGTCCAGGCCGGCGGTGGGCTCGTCCAGCACGATCACCTCCGGCGTGCCGCACAGCGCCTGGGCCACCCCCGTGCGCTGGCGGTAGCCTTTGGAAAGGTTCGAGATTTTCCTGTCCAGCACGTCGGAAAGGCCCGTTTTCTCCGCCACGGCTTCCACGTGGGCGGGAATGGCTTTTCTTTCCACTTCTTTCAGTTCGCACGCAAAGCGCAGGTAGGCGCGCACCGTCATTTCATCGTACATCGGCACGATTTCGGGCAGATAGCCGATCATCCGCTTCGCTTCCCGGGGATGGAGGATGATGTCGTTCCCGCCGATGGACACGCTGCCGGACGTTGGCGCGAGGCACCCCGTCAGGATATTCATGGCCGTGGTCTTGCCCGCCCCGTTCTGCCCCAGCAGGCCCAGCACCTGCCCCTTGGGCACGGAAAAGGCAACGTCCTGCAGGGCGTTCAGCGTGCCGTACCGTTTGGATACGTGGTCAAAAGAAATCATCGGCGCTCCTCCCGTGTTTTCCTTTCCGAATATGCTTTTTGATTATAGCATAGACATCGATAGAAAACGTGAACAAATTGTTAAGCTATTACGAAACTGTAACGAATTATGTCCAGTTTTGCCGAACAGCTTTACGAGGGCGGGAAACATGTGATATAATAGGCTTGTGGCGCCCACTTGACAGTTAAAAAAAGCGCCCAACGGGATGCAAATCCCCACTTTGAGCAACGAAAGAAGGCAATTTTCGCTATGTATAGGAAAGTTACCCCACGTTTTCAGATGACAAACGAGAACCTGAAAACGCAGCGGGGCGTGCTGGTGATCGTGTGCGCCGTGCTGCTGATCCTGACGGTGGTATTAGGTTTTTTGACCCTGCGGAATATGAATTATCAGGGAAAGGTCCAGACGCAGATCAGCCAGCGCATGTACAGCGCTTCAGCCTCGGCCATCGATGAAATCAACAAGCTGGGCAGCATCGTCACGTCCAACGCTTCCGCGCACCTCGCTCGGGTGCGGCAATACGTGTATTATATGGATCAGTTGAACAGCTTCAGCATTTCCCTGGCCGGCGGCGAAAGCGGCAGACTGGTGAAAAGCGATTATTTCACCACGCTGTACGCCGACCTGGACAACATGGAAACCCTGATTCAGCTTTCCACCACGTCCACCCTCGACGCCCGCACGCTGCTGCAAAACCACCTGACCGAGCTTCAAAACGCGCTGCCGCGCTGATTATTCCTGAGGAATCAAAGCGGCAATCGCCGCGCAGAAATCCGGCATTTCCCGCTTCATCCGCACGAAATGTCCTTCACGGTTCAAAAACACATGCTCCGACCGGGCCGAGCACACCTGCTCCCCGGTTTTTTTGTTGCGCATGTCATACCGGATGGAAAGCACCACCCTGTCAAAGGATGCGGGCATAACGGTGATTTCCACCTCGTCGCCAAAGGTGGAGGGCTTTATATAATCGCAGGCCACAGCTTTCACCGGCGATACCACGTTCCTGGCTTCCATTTCAGCATAGGGAAAGCCTAATTGCTCCATAAAGTCGATGCGGGCTTCCTCCATCCAGCGGATGTAGTTGCTATGGTGCGCCAGGCCCATCATGTCCGTTTCGTAATACTGCACTCGATGCGTGTAGGGCTTCATGGTTCCTCCTCCCATCCTTCCGCGCCGTCGGCGTCTTCATGTTTCCTGATGGATTGCAAGCCCGGCGCAATTACCTGGTCGGAGGCGTCCTCCGCCGCGTATTGGCGCAGGAAAAAAGCCTGTTCGCCGGGGGTTTCATTCTTTAATTCCAGAATGGCTTCCCGGCTCAGAGCCTGGCCGTCGCCCTGGCAGGCGTAGCAGCGGTATAAGCATTCGGGGCAGACGCAGCAATTGTCCCGTTCGGAATGCACCATGTAACTGTCTGTGTTGCAGCGCGGACATCCGCAGCGCATTTTGTTCACCTCGGTTCAGGGAATGGAAGAACTCAGAGTACAGAGTGCAGAGTACAGAGGATATAGTGTGCGCTGTTTGACCTCAGCTTATTGGCTGGCCATATCAATCTGTACTCTGCACTCTGTACTCTAATTCATTAATGATTGCTCGCTGCCGCGGCGCTGGATGCGGCGACGGAAGCGGTGATGGCGCACATGGCCATTTCCTGGGCGATGATCTGCACCAGGGTGCTGGTCATGGCGGCGGTGTTGGCCTGCTCCCGGTTGGTGTACAGGTCGGACACCAGCAGGGCGGCGTGCATGGCCCGGGTCTTTTTATCATAACCCAACAGACCAATGTAACCTTTTTGGGTTTTCAGGAATTCGCTTGCCTCCTGAATATCCTGCACCAGCTCGGGGATGCCGACGCCCGTCACAGACAGGGCGGCCAGGGTGCTCAGTTCGTAGTACCGGCCATACTTCACGCCCGCTTCCCGCAGCGCGTCGTACAGCTCGATCACCCGGCCCGCCTTTTCGTCGGGGCTGCCATCGGTCAGGGCCAGGATGTGGGACACGGTCTGCACCTCGTTGCCGATGGAAAACCGGGCTTTCAGCGCGGTATAGCAGGCTTCCATATCGTCGATCAGCTCGTCATCGGTCTTGTCGGAGAAGGCCATCAGCACGGCGAACACGCTGTCCTCGGTGGAGGTAAGGAAGGGGTGCTCCTTCTGCATCCTCTTGTAGATCACCTTGCCGCGGGCGGCTTTTTCCTCCACCTGGCTCCTGTCGCACAGGCCGGTGAGCAGGAACGCCACCAGCGCCAGATATTCCGAGCCCCAGAATTCCTGCTTGAGCAGGCTGTAATTCTCCAGCGCCTGGGCCATTTTCTCCTCGGGCAGCTCGCTCAGGGCCAGCATCGCGGCCAGGGCGGGCCGGATGTTGCCCCGGAAATTGGAGAAGATTCCCGTCTGGCTTTCGATGATCTTTTTGCAGCGAACCAGCTCTTCCGCGTCCGCCGTCTTGCCGTGGGCGCAGAACAGGTTGGCGCACACGGGATAAATATATGTGCTGTCCCATTTGAAGGCTTGTTTCACGGCGTCCCGGTTCTGAATAAAGCTGTCGCACAGGGCTTGCAGTTCCGCTTTCATGTTCTTTCCTCCTTTGATTTCCCGGTACGGCTGCATGATACCATACCGTCAGCCGCCTGAAAAGGGAAAACCGCCGAAACATACGTTTATCCGCTTCAATTGTCACATCCACCCGGTATGGCTTTCCTTGTACGCCTTCGCCGCCGCGTCCGCCTGGCGGATGAGCACGTCCATTTCGCCTTTGCTGTACACCGTCGCCCCCGCCGCCATGGCGTGGCCGCCGCCGTGGTGGTTTTCCGCCACCTGGTTGATGGTCATGAACCGGCTGCGCAGGCGCACGCGGATGCCGTCCTGGGGCTTGTCCATTTCGATGAAGGCCAGCCAGCAAAGGCACCCCCTTATGTTTTCCAGGAAGGAGATCACGTTGCTGGCCGCCTCGGTGTTGAGGCCGAACTTCTCCTGCATTTCTTTCGACACGAAGATATACGCCACGCCGTTTTCCGTGCGCTCCATGCGCTCGTACACATAGGCGCGGAATTTCAGCGTTTCATAATTATGCAGATACAGATTGGCGTACAGCGTTTCCGTATCCACGCCCGCTTCCAGCATGAGCCCCGCCAGGCGCATGGTGTCGCCGTTCACGCCGCTGAACCGGAAGCGGCCGGAGTCCGTCACCATGCCCATAAAAATGTAGGTGGCAGCCTGAGCGGTCAATGTCAGCTCCTCGCGGAACATCTGATAAAACGCCGCGACCATTTCACAGGTGGAGGAGCGCTCCGGCTCCACCCAGTTGAGGGTGCCGTACACGTCCATTTCGATGTGGTGGTCGATTTTGATGAGTTCTTTGCACAGGGAAAATTTCTGGTTGGAAATGCGCTCCCGGGTCGACGTGTCCACCACGATGCCCAGCGCTTCCCGGTAGGCTTCGTCCGGAACTTCCGCGTCCTCCGGCCCCAGGAACGCCAGGAAATCGGAATGCTGGCCGTCCACCAGCAGCACTTCCTGTTCCGGCCAGGTGGCCTGAATCAGCGCCTTCATGCCCTTGGACGCGCCGGCGCAGTCCCCGTCCATGCGCATATGGCGGAACAGCATGATCCGGGGGAAAGCCTTGATTTTTTCCAGGATGGCCCGCATGATTTCTTCGTTCATGTGTGTTCCTCCGTCATGGCGTCCAGGTCGCGGAGCATGGCCAGGGCTTCCTCCCGGTCTTTCAGGGTGGCGCCGCTGGCCTTCATATGCCCGCCCCCGCCGTACTTCACCGCAATGGGGTTGATGTTGTATTTACTGGAGCGCAGCTCGCACAGCACACCCTGTTCGGCCTCCGTGAAATTCACCCAAATGTCCACGCCCTTGATGTCGTTCATCACGTTGACCATGCCCCGGGAAATGGAGAACAGGTCGGTGCCGACCGTTTTCATTTCTTCCCGCGAGGTGTAAATATACGCCACGCCTTTTTCCGTCAGCCGGATTTTTTCCACATAACGGGCCCGCAGCTTCGCCTGTTCCAGGTCGGTGGCATACAGGCTGTGGTAAATCGCGCCCGTATCAATGGGCTGCTGCATCAGGAACGCAGCCAGGCGGAAGGTGCGCTCGCTGGTGGAATCATACCGGAACCGGCCCGAATCCGTCACCATGCCGGTGAACAGGGATTGCGCAGCCGTCAGGTTCAGCCGCCAGCCGCTTTCCAGCGCCATCTGCGCCACCAGGCCGCAGCAGCTTTCATAGCTTGTGTCAATGCATTCGATTTGGGCAATCTGCTCGATGAACAGATGATGGTCGATGCGGGCGGTCATCTTGGCCAGCGCATAACGGCTGTCGCTGATGAGATTCCTGCCGGAAGTGTCCAGGATGATGGCGAGCGCGTCCCGATAAGCGCTGTCGGGGATATCGTCCATCCCGCTGTCCGCCATAAAGGCGTAGCGCATGGCCGCGTCGCCAACGGTATACACGGTTTTTCCGGGATAGTTTTCCAGAATCAGGTGCTTCAGCCCGATCTGGCTTCCCAGCGCGTCCCCATCCGGCGTGGTATGGCGATGCAAAATCACGGTGTCATACGCTTCGATGGCGCGAACGATCTCTTCAAACATGGCTCTCCCCCGCAGTTTCTTATATCATTCCGATTCTATTGTATAACATCCCGCGGATTTTGGCAATTCTTTTTCCCGCTTCGACATTGGAAACAGAGAGAAAAGGAATGACAAAGCTTCGTTTCTATGGTATAATCCAAGTAATCCGTCATGGACGGAAACACAGACAGTACATAAGGTTCGGGCAATACAGCATGGGCCTTTATCCCGCGGGAGGCTTACATGAAACAGGATCGGAAACGATGGCTGCCTCGATACAGAGTTCAGGTGCAGATGACGCTTCTTCTGCTGGTTTTTACCGTCGTCACCACGCTGGCGACCGGCTGGCTGATTTACAGCCAGGTTTCCGAACAGGTCATCCGGGACGCATGGAAGCAGCATGAATCGCTGCTGGACAGCGCATGCCTGTCTTTGAACCAGCAGATCGAGCAGATGCGTTCCTTCACCTGGCAGCTGAACAACGACAGCGGCGTGGAAATGTATCTGCATTTGAAGGAGCAGACGCCGAAAAACATCCTGACGAAAAAATCGATCATCGAGCTGCTGCAAAAAATGAAGGCGTTCAGCAATACCCTCTGCGACATCGGCGTTTATTCGGAAGGGCTGGATATGGTGATCACCGCCGAAAGCAGCTACCCCAGCGCCGATTATTTCAGCCGCATCGACGGGCTGGCGCTTTCGGACGTGCTCCGGCTCCGGGAGCAGACCAACCATATTCCCCTCTGCGACTTCGCGGGACGCGCCACCATCTCCCGCATCATCAGCAATGACCGGGTGCTGGTCTTTATCAGCAGCCTTCCCCTCAACAGCGCATTGGGGAAAAGCTACGCCTTTTTCCACCTGCCGGAAGACAGGCTGCTGTCCTGCCTGCCGGAAAGCGAAACCGGCGTGCTGCTGCTGTGCGACCAAACGGGAACGCCTTTGATTTCCCACACGGAGGATCTGTACGGCGAGGTCAGCCGGATGTATATGGCTTCGTCCCAAAGCCGCATCCGCCTCCGGGACGCGGACTACGGCGTGCTGGCCCGGGAAACGGCGTCCGCCGGGCTGACCTGCATGGCCATCGTCCCCTACCGCGACCTGCTGCGGCCCACCGTGCATCTGCGCAGGGTCGTGATCCTGGTGATGGGATTGTGCATGGCGGGCGGGCTGATCTTCGCCGTGCTGGCCGGCAAGCGGCTGTATACGCCGCTGGAAAGGCTGCTGGAAAACGTGAAGCATCTGCGCATCAGCCTGCCGGACTGAGGCAGGGCCAACGAATACAAGCTGCTGGACGACGCCATCCACATGATCTCCGCCGAAAACCACGCCCTGTCCCTGAGCAACCAGGAAATCAACCGGCTGCTGAAAAACCGCCTGCTCAGCGATTGGATGGAGGGGCGGCTGCGGAACGGCGCGGCCCAGGCCCTTGCCAAGGTGCAGGTGAGCCTGCCGTATGACCGGGTGCAGGCCGCTGTGGTGGAGGTCAATCCCCGGGCGCTGGAACGCGCGGAGGAAGCGGCGGGCATGTGCGCCGCCGACCAGATGGAAGCGCTGGCCGCGGAAAAGGATATGGGGGCCATGCGCGTCTGGTGCGCCCAGCGGATGGACGGCAGGCTGCTGGTGCTGTTCAACCTGGATTCCGGGCACCCGTCCCCAGAATCCATTTACGCCTTCCTGAAGGAAGCCCGGCAGGCCGTCTTCCGGGACACCCCCTGCGGCATCGGCGTCGGCCGGGCCTACGGCGTCCAGCGGGTGTCCGATTCCCTGGTGGACGCCATGCTGGCGCTGAACAGCGGAAACAGTAAGGGAGAAAACGCCCTCTGCCTGGCGGAGGAAATTCCCGACGTGCCGGACACGGAATACACGCTCAGCGCGGAACAGCGGCTGATCAACCAAATGCTCAGCGGCACGAAGGAGGAAGCGGCTGAAACGCTCCACGCCCTCTGCGCGTCGGACACAGGCGCTTCCATGCCCCGGGCCAGTCTGGTGCGGGCGCTGCTGTTCACCGCCCGGCGCGTGGCCTGCCAGGCGGGAGCGGAGGACAAGTTTACGGTGTTTTTGGAGCAGGCGGGCTTCCGGGCGGACGACATGCCCATGGAGCACGATACGGAAGAAAGGCTGTGCCGGGTGTTCTTCTCGGTGATGGACTGCCTGTCCGCCGACGTTTCCACCCAGGAGGAGAAGCAGTACGCCAAGCTGACCCAGTACATCCAGGCGGAATACTGCCGCGACATTTCCCTGGAATCGGTCAGCGAGGCCCTCTCGATGTCGCCCAGCTACATCGGCCTGGTGTTCCGCAAGGCGGCAGGAACCAGCTTCCTGAAATACCTGACCGACGTGCGGATCGCCGAAGCGAAGCGCCTGCTCCTCACCACCGACCTGACATTGCGGGAAATCGGCCTGCGGGTGGGCATCGAAAACCAGAACACCCTGATCCGCACCTTCAAAAAGACGGAGGGAATCACGCCGGGACAGTTCAGAATGGCGAATTCGTCGATCCATTCGCAGAATGGATGATACGGAATCAGCGGATTGGGAAGCAATTTCACAGAATCAGCCATAGAAAAAAACGCGCGTTCATGCTATTGTTGCGTCAGGAGGTGACACTGATGCAAAAGAAGCGGAGCGCGCGTTTTTTTCGCAGGATCTGGGCCGCGAAATATTTGTATCTTATGTTCCTTCCCGTCTTCCTTTATTATGTGTTTTTCCGCTACGCCCCCATGGCGGGCCTGGTGATCGCGTTCAAGGACTTCAACGCCTTCCTGGGCTTTGAAAAAAGCCCGTGGGTGGGCTTCAAGTTTTTTAATCAGTTCTTTCATTCCATTTATCTGTGGCGGCTGGTGCGCAATACCCTCCTGATCAACCTGTACGACCTGCTGTTCAACTTCCCGGCGTCCATCATCCTGGCGCTGCTGCTGAACGAGGTGCAGAACAAGCGCTTCAAAAAGGTCGCTCAGACGATCACGTATCTTCCTTATTTTATTTCCTCCGTGGTCATTGCCAGCATGGTGGTGCAGTTCCTGTCCCCCTCCAGCGGCGTGATCAACCATTTCATTGCGGCCCTGGGCGGCGAAAGGCAGTACTTCATGACCCAGCCCGGCTCCTTCCGCACGATCTACACCATCATGAACCTGTGGAAAAATATCGGCTGGAATTCCATCATTTTCCTGGCTGCCATCAGCGGCATCAACGGCGAGCTGTACGAAGCCTGCATGATCGACGGCGGCGGCTACCTGCGCCGGATGTGGCATATCACGCTGCCCGGCATTGCCAGCACCATCGTGGTGCTGATCATCATGCGGCTGGGCCATGTGATGGACGCCGGATATGAAACCATCCTGCTGCTGCAAAACAACGCCAACCTGGAAACCAGCGACGTGATCGGCACCTACGTGTACCGCCGGGGCCTGCGGGGCGGGGAATACAGCTACGCCACCGCCGTGGGCATGTTCCAGAGCGTGATCGGCTTTTCCATGGTGATCGCGGCGAATTATCTCAGCCGCAGGTACAGCGAAACCAGCCTGTGGTGAAGGAGGGAAGAGCATGACAGCGGGAATCGTGAAGCGGTCCAACCGCATCCGGGTCTCCACCAGCCGGAAGGTGTTTATCGTGGTCAACACGGTCGTGCTGCTGCTGCTGTGCGCCGCCATGCTGTATCCGGTCATCTTCGTCACCGCCGCCTCCTTCTCGGAGGAAACGGCCATTCTGAAAGGCGAAATCTCCATCTTCCCGGTGCGGGCCCACATCAAAGCCTACCAGAAGGTGTTCAATTATCCGCTGCTGTGGCGCAGCTACGGAAACACCCTGCTGTATACCGGCCTGGGCACGCTGATCAACCTGATCCTGACGGTGTGCGGGGCCTGGGCGCTGAGCCAGAAGAAGATGGTGGGGCGCAGGTTCCTGACCCTGATGTGCACCTTCACCATGTTTTTCAACGGCGGCATGATCCCCACGTTCCTGGTGATCAAGGAACTCAAGCTGCTCAACACCATCTGGGCCATCCTGCTGCCCGGCGCGGTGAGCACCTACAACATGATCCTGATGCGCACCTTCTTCCTGGCCATTCCCCAGAGCCTGGTGGAAGCGGCGGAGCTGGACGGATGCAGCGATTTCGGGGTGCTGTTCCGCATCGTGCTGCCCCTGAGCCTGGCCAGCCTGATGACCATCGGCATGTTCTACGCCGTGGCCCACTGGAACAGCTATTTCAGCGCCGTGCTGTATCTGAGCAAGCCGGAGCTGTATCCCCTGCAAATCATCCTGCGCCAGGTGGTGCTGATGAATGAAATCGTGGAGAACGCTTCCAGCACCGAAAACGTGATGGCCGAGGGCATCAAATACGCCACCATCGTGGTGGCCATGCTGCCCATGCTGTGCATATATCCCTTCGTGCAGCGCTATTTCGTCAAGGGCGTCATGATCGGCTCCGTGAAGGAGTAAGCATGCTTTGATACATTGCCCCGCGGATACGGGGCCAAAAATAAACAAACCAAAGGAGGTCGTCCCATGAAGTTCTTCACCCGTTTCCTGGCCGTTCTGCTGGCCCTGTCCCTGATGCCGCTGGCCTGCACGGCCCTGGCCGAGGAGCCCGTCACCATCACCATCTGGGGTTCCGACCGTGAAAACATGCCCTTCCGCAATGGACTGATGACCATTGAAATGCTCAAGGAAAAGCTGGGCATCAACATCGAAATCATCTCCGCCCCCACCGAGAGCCTGGCGGAGAAATACGGCCTGCTGATGGCGGGCGGCGACATTCCCACCATCGTGCAGTACAAGGCCAAAGACCTGCTGCTGTACAAGGACGCCTGGCAGCCGCTGAACGACATGATCAACGAGACCGACACCCCCAACCTCTGGAAGGTGTACGGCGATCCCGAAATCCGCCGCAAGGTCAGCGACGCGGACGGCAACATGCGCTTCATCGGCCAGCGCACGGCCATCACCGCGGGCAAGCTGTACTTCTACCGCCAGGACTGGCTGGATAAGCTGGGCCTGGAAACGCCCAAGACCGTGGAAGACCTGTACAACGTGTTCGTCGCCATCCGGGACGGCGACCCCAACGGCAACGGCGACAAGGACGAAGTCCCCTTCTCCGTGCGCAAGAACGGCAGCAACAACCGCGGCAACGTGATGCCCTTCGTGCATAACTGGGGCATTGCGGAGACCTTCTTCGCCGAGGACGGCCAGGTGAAATTCGGCGCGACGGACCCTCGGATGAAGGAAGCGCTGGAATGGCTGCACCGCTGCTATGAAGAAAAGCTGCTGGATCAGGAATACCTGACCCGCGACAAGACCGCCTGGTACAGCGAATGGACCAACAACCAGGTGTTCATGAGCTATGACTGGAGCGCCTACATCGACAACGTGAGCAACCTGTTCAAGGGCCAGGAAAGCGATGTGCATATCGTAGGCGCGGTTCCGCCCGAAGGCCCCACCGGCATCAGCGAAACCCGCGACCAGCTGCAGCCCATCACCGTGGACGAGGACTGGAACGCCGGCATTTTCGTGGGCGCCAGCGCGGAGCAGAAGGCCGCGGCCCTCAAGCTGTTTGATTACCTGTACAGCGAGGAAGGCATGATCCTGCTGAACTTCGGCGTGGAAGGCCAGCACTTCAACATCGTCGACGGCGAATACAAGTATTCCGACCTGATCATGAACAACCCCGACGGTCTCTCTCCCCAGGATGCCCTGCGCACCTTCGGTATCCAGAGCATGCTGACCCTGCTCCAGGATGCCCGCTATGAGCGCGCCTTCGTCAGCGACGAAGTGAACCGCATCCGCGACATCTACGAGCAGGAAGGCCACATCGGCCCCGCCTTCCCGACGCTGGCCTTCACCAACGACGAGCAGAGCGTGATCAACGAAAAGTACACCGAAATCGAAACCTATGTGAATGAAATGATCGACAAGTTCATCATGGGCGTGGAACCCCTGGATCACTTCGACGCCTTCGCCGCCCAGGTGGAGAGCATGGGCCTGGCCGACGTGCTCAAAGCCTATCAGGACGCCTATGACCGGTACATGAAATAACGGATTCACGGCACTGTTCAGCCGAGACCGTTTGGAGGACACTTTAAGTAATGGAGGAAGGATTAGGGAATAGGGATTAGCCATCACCCCCTCCATTGTCATCCCGACCGGAACGGAGCGATAGCGCAGTGGAGTGGAGGGACCTGAGGGCTGGATTTCATGCTTGTTGGCAGAGTGTGCTGCAATTAGGTCCCCTTCGACTTCGCTCAGGGCTGGCTCTCGACTTCATTCCGCTGGCGCTCCATTTCGCTCGGGATGACAGTCAAAAAACTAAACCCTAATCTCTCCGATATCAAAGCGTCCCATCATCCTGCGGGAAAACCGCCCGAAGCGTTTTCCCGCGAAGGAGGAAGCCCACATGTCCAGCCGATTGCGCCGCCTGGGGATCGCCGTGTGGCAGGCGCGGTATATATATCTTCTGCTGATTCCCGGCATTGTGTATTTCGCCGTATTCTATTACGCGCCCATGAGCGGGCTGGTGCTCGCCTTCAAAAAATACAACGCCAGGCTGGGAATCTGGGGCAGTTCATGGGTCGGCATGGCGAACTTCCAGCGGATCTTCACCACGCCCGCCGCGGTGACCGCCATCCGCAACACGCTGGAAATCAATTTTTCCAGGCTCCTGTTCCAGTTCCCCGTCCCGATCCTGCTGGCCCTGCTGATCAACGAAATGCGGGGCACGAAAATCAAGCGGGTCTATCAGACCGTGTACACCTTCCCCCATTTCCTGTCCTGGGTGGTGGTGTCCGCCATCATTTCCAATTTCTTCGCCAACAACGGCATGATCAATACGATCATCGCCTCCACGGGCGGCGCGAGGATCAGCTTCCTGTCCAACGCGGCGCTGTTCCGCCCGCTGCTGTATTTCACCCATAACCTGAAAGAAATGGGCTGGAGCTCCATCATCTACATCGCCGCCATTACGTCCATCGACCCCACCCTTTACGAAGCCGCCACCATGGACGGGGCCGGGCGGCTGCAGCAGGCCTGGCATGTGACGCTGCCCTGCATCCGGACCACCATCATCACCCTGTTCATTCTCCAGGTGGGCCGCATCATGAACTCCGGCTTCGAGCAGATTTTCTATATGCAGAACCCCAGCGTCAAGGGCGTCAGCGAAATCCTGGACACCTACATCTACAGCATCACCTTTGACGCCGTGCCCAGCTACGGCTTCTCCACGGCGGTGGGCATGTTCAAATCCGTCATCAACCTGATCATGCTGGTCAGCGCCAACTGGGTCATCAAGCTGCTGGGCGGCAACGGCCTGCTGGGCTGAGGGAAGGAGGAATGAGCATGGACGCTTCCGTGCCGCGAAAGGCAGACAAACCCAGGCGGAAAAAATGGAGCCGGGGCGATTACGTGGTGTTCTTCCTGCTGACGCTGACGGCGCTGATGATCCTGATGCCGTTCTATAACGCCGTGGTGATTTCCCTGGAAACCAACCGGGCCTACGCGCTGCATCCCGTATCCCTGTATCCCACGGAATTTTCCCTCAAAAACTATCAGTATCTGATTGACAAGGGCCAGCTGGGCATCGGCTTCCAGAACACGATTTTCATCACTGTTACCGGCACAGCGCTCAGCATGGCGGCTTCCGTCATGATGGCCTACGCCTTCTCCCGGAAGTTCCCCGGGAAAAAGCTGTTCTTCCTGCTGATGATGTTTACCATGTTCTTTTCCGGCGGCATGATCCCCACCTACCTGCAAATGAAAGCGCTGAAGCTGATTGATTCCCGGTGGGGCATCATCCTGTTCGTGGGCGTTTCCACCTACAACATCGTCATCCTGAAAAGCGGCTTTGAGCAGACGCCGGTAGACCTGGAGGACGCGGCCAAGATCGACGGGGCCAATGACCTGGTGATTTTCCTCCGGGTGATGCTGCCTCTGCAGGGGCCGCTGCTGGCCACCTTCACCCTGTTCACCGCGGTGGCCTACTGGAACGAATGGTTCTGGAGCATGCTGCTCATCAACTCCTCCAGCAAAATGACGCTGCAGACCGTGCTTCGCTCCATCGTGGCGGAAGCGGCGGCGGCGGCGGACGTGTCCACCGGCGAGGCCGATTTGGACGTGTTCTCCCAGGGGGTCAAGATGGCCGCCGTGATGATGGCCATGGTGCCCATCATGTGCTTCTATCCGTTCCTGCAAAAGTATTTCGTCAAAGGGGTCATGGTCGGCTCCGTGAAAATGTAAGTCCACGGCAGGCAAGCCGTTGGAAATATAGCATTTGGAAAGGGGTAACTCTCATGAAAAAATGGCTGGCGTTGTTTCTCGCGCTCCTGATGGTGGTGCCGTGCGTATCGGCTCTCGCGGATTATGACACGCACATCTCCTTCACCATCAACTCCACCCACTCCAATTCCTCCATGGATTACAACAGCGACAACATGTACAAGTACATCTCCGAAATGTTCAATTTTGACTACGAGGTGTATCCGGTTTCCAAGGACAGCCAGAGCGAAAAGATCCGCACCTGGATCAACGGCGGCACCATGCCGGACATCGTGACCTGGCGCAATTTCGATTACCAGGAATACGCCACCTACGCCGAG
>CADBCX010000005.1 GCA_902793245.1 uncultured Eubacteriales bacterium
TGAAAGCGAAGGTAGCGGCGGCGGTATCTTCATCCAGACCAACTGCACCGCGAACATCACCAAAGGCAGCATCATCAACAATACTTGCCATGGCGGCGACTACGGCGGCGGCGGTATCTACGCCAACGGCGTCCGTGATGATACAGAGGACGGCCGGCTGTACCTGAACAACGTGCTGATCACCGGCAATACCGCTGAGGAGACCGGCGGCGGCTTTGCCGGATGCTGCACCTCCACAACCTATATCTATATGGGCAACGGCGCGGCGCTCTATGGCAACGGCGCCGGCGACGACTCCGATATCCATATCGGCACGGAATATCATGTGACTTCCTGGGGCTTGCAGTCTGGCGTTCCCTTCGCGTTCGTATCCCAGTACATGTTTAACGGCACGGCTTACAACTGGAAGGATTCCGTGACCGGCGAAGTGTATACTCCGGCTATGCTGGCGAATATTTGCAGGGAAGCTTCCCTCCGGGCTTATCCTGATGGCGAGGTTCCCGATGACGCATTGGTGATCATCACCGGCAACCACTCCGACACCAAGGGCGGCGGCGTCGGCAGCAACGGCTTTGTCTGCATCGGCGATGCGCCTCAACCCATGGTGGTCAAGTGGACTCCGGAAGTCGACAAAGTCCTCTATGGCCGCGACATGAAGGAAGGGGAAACCTTCAACTTCACGGTCTACCGCGAAGATACTTCTGATGGAATAAACTTCTGGTGGACGAAGTATAACGATGTTGAGGTTGGCACCGGAACCGTGAACGGCGGTAAGGATGGCATCTACAAGAACATCAATTTCACAGAAATCAACATGGGTGAAATGACTGTCGAGGATCTTGGCAGAGTCATCACTTATCTTGTCGTGGAAGACAGGGATGACAGCAGCGACGATGTCACTTATCCCGAATATTACTTGGCGTTTGACGTGATCATCGGTGAAGACCGGGATACCAATGGTGACATAATTCTGACTGCGAATGTCAAGAAAATCGAACAAGGCAGGATTCTGCCCAACGGCGATTTCGAGTTTGAAGACACGCTGTCCGGTACTTTTAGCGAACGAGCAAATAATACGGAAAACTTTGGCCGTATCCGGCATAAGGCAGAAAAGGCCGAGTTTGTGAACATCGTCGAATACACCTGCGTAAAGGTAGTGAAGGTCTGGAAGGACGTCGACGGCAATGAAATCGATCCTTCTACCCTTCCCGAAGGAACCACCGTCACCCTGCAGCTGTACGCCGACGGCAAGACTTACGTTCGCAGGCCGGATTATGCCGATCCCATTAAGCTCAATCCCATCACCCTGGACGGCGATTGGGATTACGACGGCGAAGACAATCCCTGGATGGCTGTGTGGGATTATCCGGCCCTGCCCATCTACCGTGTGGACAACAACGGCCAGATGTACCACACTGCCACAAGCGGCAACGACTATGACCGCGTGGTGTATACCGTCGTTGAAATCGCCAACGACTTGAAGCTTGAATTCGCTCCTGTCACGCCCAATGTGACGCTGGAATGGAAGAAGGATCGGATTGAAGAGGATGATGATCCGGAATTCATGTTCTCCGGTGAAATCACCAACGCCCAGGGCGGCCTGGAAATCACCAAGGAAGTCTTTGTCAGCAGGGATGGCGAGTTTAAACTGATCACGCCCTCTGCCGCTGATACATGGAAGAAGGATTACTACGTACAGGTGTCCACGGTGATTGACAGCAAGACGTATTACGTCGTCCTGAACGCGGATGGCGTGCCTGAACTGACCACTGAGCAGCCCACGGGCGAAAACCGGCTGAAGGTGTCGATGGGTGAGGAGCTGACCCTCAGCCCTCTGCCCTGCGGCGTATATACAGTAAAAGAAATCAGCAGCGATGACGAGCTTGCAATCGGCGGCCTCAAGTATGAGGCGAAACTGTCCACCACCAATGCTAACGTGACGGTTGAGCCCGGCGCGCTTGCGACTGCTGCGCTCAAGAACTACTACGGCAATGGCCGCTACTGCGTGGCCGTGACCAAGCGCTGGGACGATGACAACAACCGCGACGGCGTGCGTCCTGTGAAACTGTATGTGGAACTGCTCCGCGACGGCGAGAAGCAGACGATTGGCGACGAAGACTACGCGGAACTGAATGCCGCCAACAACTGGACTGCCATGGTTCGCGGCGTGGAACTGTATAACCCGGACAATGGCAAGTATCACGAATACACCTGGAAGGAATTTGTGTTCGACGATGACGGGACAACCCGCATCTATCCGACCACTGACAACAAGATCACCTTCAAGCTGAACGATGAGCGCAGCGGCGTTTATACTGTCAGCAATGACGGTGTTGATACAAAGGATGACGACAACGGCATCATCACCTTCATCACCAAGCTGACCAACAGCTATACGCCTGAAACAGTCAATGTGACGGCGAACAAGGTGTGGGCGGGTGAGCCGGAGGGCTTCGACGCCCTGCGCAAGACGATCACCCTGCGGCTGGAAGGCAGCTATGAGGCGGAAGGAACCACCTATTATCTGACCGACAGCGGCCTGTACACGCCGGAGCAGCAGATTGATGCGAACGGCAAGGCGGAATGGAAAGACCTGCCCAAGTACTGCGACGGCCACGAGATCACTTACAAGGTGGTCGAAGTTGACGTGCCCGAAGGGTATCAGGTAAGCTATAGCCAGAATGGCGGCAAAGTGGCGTTCACTGGTAACAAAGGCACGGTGACCGTGACCAACACCCTGCAGAAGGGCGGCCTGACCATCACCAAGCGCATGTTCGTCAACGATGACGAGGTGACGAACAGCAGCGAAAAGGATACCGTGAAGGCAGTGTACACCAAGCAGAAGGATAAAGTCTTCTACGTGCGGGTGTACACCAAGATCAACAATGTCACCTGGTATGTGACCGCGGATAACGGCCTGCTGAGCAAGGTAGAAGAGGACGCCAAGAAGTTTAAAGTCACTTTGTCGGCGCCTGTGACCATCAGCGACCTGCCCGTGGGTACCTATACAATAGAAGAAGTTGTTGATCTGGACGGCAACACCATCGGCGAAATGACCTATGTGGAAGCGCTGTCCAAGACCGAGGATCATGCGCACGTAGAGGTCGGCGGAACCGCAAAGGCGGAAGTCATCAACAAGTACACCAGCGGCCGCTTCTGCATCGCTGTGACGAAGCAGTGGATGGAAAACGGAGAGGTGTATGCGGATGACGATCTGAAGCTGGAAGTGACGCTGACCCGCGGCATCCAAACCACCGCCGGATTTGTTAAGGACAACGAATTCAGAAAGACGTTCACCCTGTATAAGGACAACAATTGGTCCGCCGTGGCTGTGGGCATGGAACAGATGGACGCCAACGGCAACCGGTATATCTACACCTGGACCGAGGGCAGCCATGAGGGCTGGGCCGAAGGCAGCCAGGAAGAAGTGCAGTATAACGGCAGTGACGCCGACAGCAGCACCATGATCTTCCTGACCAAGCTGACCAACAGCCGTGTGGATGCGGAAATCCCGGTGAAGAAGACGGTGACGGGCGACGCATACGAAGGCGCCTTCGAGTTCAAGCTGAAAGGGCCGGATGGCGAACCCGCAAAGATCGTTGATGACACAATCGAGCTGTCCAACGGCGAGAGCGGCAAGTTCGTCCTGAAGGGCTTCACGGTACCTGGCGTATACGAATACACCGTGAAGGAAACCGAGGGCAATGAACCGGGCGTGACGTATGACAAAACGGAAAAGAAAGTCACAGTCACAATCGCGTGGAACAAGGAAACGACAAAAGAATATCTGACGGCGACGGTCAGCGCGAGCGAGAGCGCGCCGGTGGAGTTCACAAACGAATACGGCAAGACCAGCTTCACGCCGGAAGTGAAGAAGGCCGTGACGGGCATGAACGCGCCGGACGAAGAATTCACGTTCCAGCTGAAAGACAGCGAAGACAATGTGATCGATACCAAGACGGCGAAAGCCAATGGTACCGCTGTGTTTGACGACCTGGTATATCATGAAGCGGGCACCTACAACTACACGATCACAGAAAAAGCGCCTGATACCAAAACAGCCGGTATCGGATACACTGCTAAAGAAATCAAACTGACCGTAACGGTAACGGCGGCGGAAGACGGCGCTCTGACAGCCAGCGGAGAATACAAGCTGGATGACGTTATCGGCAACACACTCACCAACACATACGCTGCGGAAGGCAAAACGCAGATCGAAGCGGCCAAGCGCCTGACGGGCCGGACACTGGCGGCGGACGAATTCACGTTCACGGTGGAAGGCACGCCCGCACGGAAGACGGCGGATGCGGATTACACCGCGGAAGAACTGACGGTAAAGAACGACGCAACCGGCAAGGTAACGTTCCCCGCGTTCTATTACGATGAACGCGACATCGGTAAGACCTACGTGTATACCGTGAAGGAAACTGAAGGCAGCGAAGCGGGCGTGACGTATGACCAGAGCGTGTATACCGTGCAGGTCACGATCACGGGAACCGGGACGGATGAGAACAGCGACGGCAAGGAAGACCTTGCGGTCAAGCAGCTGATCATCAAGACGAAAAACGAGAACGGAGAAGCGTGGAAGCGGATCGTGGATGAAATCACGTTCGCGAACACGTACGAAGCTGCGGGCGAGATCACCGTGGAAGCGTCCAAGACGCTGAGCGGACGTGCACTGAAGAACGGAGAATTCACGTTCACGCTGACGGGCGAAGGACAGAATCAGAGCAAGTCCAACGTGGAAGCGAACGTCGTGTTTGACGCGATCAAGTACACGGAAGCGGACATTGGAAAGACGTACACGTACACCGTGAAGGAAGAGCAGGGCGTGCTTGGCGGCGTGACCTATGACGTAAGCGAGTACACGGTAACGGTGAGCGTCGCGGCTTCCGATAAGGACGAGGATCATGACGGCAAGGCTGACCTGATCATCACCAAGACCATCAAGAAGGGTGACGCGGACGCGGACGAGATCGCTTTCGCCAATACATACGAGGCCACCGGCTCCATCACCTTCGCTGGCACAAAGACCCTGACGGGCCGTGCCAAGGCGCTGCAGAATGAAGAATTCAGCTTCCAAATCAAGGAAGGGAAGACGGTGAAGTTCGCCGACATCACCCACAGCGCGGACGGCAAAATCGCATATCCCACGATTGGCTACACGTTGAAGGATGTGGGCACGCATACCTATACCGTCAGCGAAACCAGCACCAATGGCAACGGCGTCACGGTTGATATCACGGAATACACCGTGACGGTGACCGTGAGCGACAACGGCGACGGCACGCTGAAGGTAGAAGCGAGCGACAATTACGAAGCGCTGAACTTCGTGAACACCTACTACGCGGATACCGAAGTGCAGTTCACCGCGACCAAGAAGCTGACGACGGAAACGGATCGTACGCTTAAGGCGGGAGAATTCACCTTCGAGCTGCGCAAGGTGCTGGACGGCGACAAGCGCGAAATCATTGAACGGAAGACCAACGACGCGGATGGCAAGGTGACCTTCTCCAAGATCAAGTACACCAACGCGGATGCTGGCGTGGTGCATAAGTATGAGATCGTCGAAATCCGTGGCAATGACGGAACGATCACGTATGATACCCATACCGAAGAAATCACCGTGAATGTCAGCGATGACAACAAGGGCACGCTGACGGCGGTTGTGACGACGGATAGGGACGTCTCCTTCGAGAACAAGTACGAAACCACGGAGAGCACAATCACCAAGGTATGGGACGACGGCGAGAACCAGAAGAATAAGCGGCCCGATACCATCAAGGTGAAGCTGCTGGCAAACAACATTCTTTATAAGGAATACGATCTGCCGACCAAGGAAGGCGCGGCGGTTACTGAGGTTGCCAACGGCACCTACACTTGGGATGCGACGAAGAAGACCTGGAGCCTGACGGTCAGCAAGCTGCCGCTGTATGACATCAACGGCGCGAAGCAGACCTATACCTGGCTGGAAGACGTGGCGGTTGAGGGCTACACGATTTCTAAGGTAACCGTAACGGAGAACAGCACCACCATCACCAACAAGTATGATCCGGAACGGTTCTGCCTGACGGTGCTGAAGGTGTGGGACGACGGCGACAACCGCGACAACAAACGGCCTGTAAGCGTAACGCTGCATCTGCTGGCGAACGGCGAAGCGGCTTATGCGTATGACGACGGAGTTCTTAAGAAGGTACCCGATGTGGTGCTGAATGAAAGCAACAACTGGACCGGCATGGTAATGGGCCTGCCGATCTACAAGGACGGCAAGGAGATTGTCTATACATGGACAGAAGAAGCCGTAACCGGATATGAAGCGCCTGTCTTTGGTAATCTGACAGACAACAAACGGATCTTTACCGTCACAAACAAGTACACACCGGAAGAGACGGAAGTGACGGTGGCGAAGGTCTGGCACGACGCGAACAACCAGGACGGCATCCGCGCCGAGAGCGTCACTGTGGAACTGCTTGCGAACGGCGCGCCCGTAAAGGAAATCGTACTGAACGAAGGCAACAGCTGGACGTATACGTTCGAGCATCTGCCCAAGAACGAGAAGGGCGCTGCAATCAAGTACAGCGTGCGCGAAATCAACGTGCCCGATGGCTATGAAGTGAAATATACCGTCGGCAGCGAAGAAATCGACAGCACTGCCCAGGTCAGCGGCAAGACTGTGACCATCTCGAACAAGCATGTGCCGGAAGTGACGAAGGTCACCGTGAAGAAGTTCTGGGACGACGCAAGCAACCAGGACGGCAAGCGCGAAGGCGTTGAGGCCAAAGTGCAGCTGCAGAAGACGGTTGGCAGCACGACCAGCGATGTGGGCGATCCTGTCACGGTCGGCGCGGCGGACGGCTGGAGCAATACGTGGACCGGCCTGCCCGTTAACGAAAACGGCAAGCAGATCACTTACAGCGTGGTCGAAACGCTGACGACGGCCAACGGCTATGCGCTTGTTGGCTACGCGCCCGAGACCCTGGCGGCCGTAAAGGACGACAGCGGCGAGATCACCATCACCAACAACTACACGCCCGAAACCACGACGGTAGCCGTGAAGAAGGTGTGGAACGACGCGAACAACCAGGACGGCAAGCGTGAAAGCGTTGTGGCATTCGCTGTTCTGTCCAAGACAGTGGGCAGCCTGACCACGGAGCTGGAGGAAGTCCGGGTTGGCGCGGAAGATAACTGGACCTACAGCTGGGCCGGCCTGCCCGTGTACGAACACGGCAGCAAGATCACCTACAGCGTGGAAGAAAAGGTGCTGACCGCCAACGGCTACACCTTCAAGGGCTATACGCCTGCTAACAGCGCTGAAGCCGTGAATGATGCGACCTTCGAGGTCACGCTGACCAACGAATACACGCCGGAAGTGACCCAGGTGACCGCGAAGAAGTTCTGGGACGACGCGAGCAACCAGGACGGCAAGCGCGCCGACGTTAAGGCCACCGTGCAGCTGCAGAAGATAACTGAAGACGAAACCGAATTCACCAACGTCGGAACCGCGGTCCTGGTCGGCGCCGAGGACACCTGGAGCAAGACCTGGAGCGACCTGCCTGTGTACCAGGCCGGCAAGAAGATCACCTATCGCGTGGAAGAAACCGTGACGAAAGCCAACGGATACGGAAGGGTGGCTTATGAACCCGCTTCCCTGACGGCGGCCAGCGGCGACAGCGGCGCGATCACGATCAAGAACCCCTACACGCCTGAGAAGATCAACATCCCCGTGACTAAGATCTGGGACGACATCAGCAACGAGTTCAATAAGCGTCCCGAGAGCGTGACGGTGGAACTGCTGGCAGACGGCGAGCCCGTCAGGCAGGTTGTGCTGACCAAGGCAAATGAGGAGAGCAGGAACAAGAACAACTGGTCCTACACGTTCGAGAACCTTGACAAGTACCGCGACGAAGGCATTGAGATCATCTACACGGTGCGCGAGGTCAATGTGCCTTACGGCTACACTGTGGCCTACAGCAAGGATGCGGACGGCACTCTCCTGGTCACGAACACTCACTATGAAGCCTACGGCGACATCACCTTCCTGGGCACGAAGGTTCTGTCCGGCAGGAAGATGAACGCCGGTGAGTTCAGCTTCAAGATCGAGGAAGCAGTCGGAACGGAGCGGAAACTGATTGCCACCGCCAAGAACAGCATCGCCGGCAACGTCAGCCCGATCGACTATCCCAAGATCGAATACACCCTGGACGATGTGGGCCGCCATACCTACATCATCACCGAATCCGAAGCGATTGACGGCAACGTGAAGATCGACGGATTCACCCATACCATCACGGTGAACGTCAGCGACGAACCGCACAACGGCCATCTGGTGGTAACCCCCAGCGACAACTATCAGCATGTCGACTTTGTGAACACCTACGAAGCCAGCGGCTCCTACACGCTGCAGGCCTCCAAGATGATCCAGGGCCGTGAATTTGCGGCAGGCGACGAGTGGACCTTCACCATCACCGCCGTAACGCCCGGCGCGCCGATGCCCGAGGTGAACGCGGTAACGGTGAAGCCCACCAGCGGCAGCGCCGTGCTGATCAACAGCTTCGACACCACCGGCAAGTTCGGCCTGATCAAGTTCACGCAGGATCACGTTGACGACGACGGAAACGCGACTTACGAGTACAAGATCACTGAATCCGGCACCGTGAAGAACGTGAGAGTCGAAGAAGCTGAAAAGAATGTCACCCTGACCGTCAGAACGGTGATCGACGATGCGACCGGCAAGAAGAAGCTGGAGGTCACCAGCACTGCGGATACCGCGCCTGTGACGTTCAACAACATCTTTGAAAACGAGGTCACCATCCCGCTGAAGGCGTTCAAGAAGCTGGAAGGCCGCGAATTCATCGACAGCGACGAATGGACCTTCACCCTCACGCCTCTGGACGACGAAGCGCCGATGCCCAAGGATGCGGCCGGCAACACTGTATCCGAAGTGCCGGTCAAGCCCAAGGATACCAAGGGCGAAGTGGACTTCGGCATTATCACCTTCACCCAGGAGAACACCGATAAGAGCTACATCTATACCATCACTGAATCCGGCTATGTGGATGGCGTCACCAACGATGAGGACGAAAGGACCGTGACCATCACGGTGACCTACGACAGAACCAAGCAGGAGCTGGTGGCTGAAAGCACCTCCGGAACCAGGTCCGCCAACAGCACCAAGCACGACAGCGACAGCGTCAGGAAAGCCAAGGAAAATACCGTTACCTTCACCAACAAGTACGAAGCGAAAGGCAGCATCACCTTCGAAGGCGTCAAGACCCTGAACGGACGCGACTTGAAGGCCGGAGAATTCACCTTCCAGATCAAGGGCGACGGCAAGACCTGGACCGCGACCAACCTGGACGACGGTACGATCGAATATCCTGAAATCCCCTACACGCTGGCCGACGTCGGCAAGGCCCACACCTACAAGATCACCGAGCAGAAAGGCTCCGACACGACGGTTATCTACAGCACGGAGAGCTACACTGTCAACGTGACGGTGACCGACAACAAGGACGGCACGCTGACTGCGACAGCCACCGGCGCCGACAGCAAGAAACTCAACTTTACCAACACCTACAATGCCAAAGGCTCCATGAAGCTGGATGGCACCAAGCGGATGGAGAACCGTGCCTTCGTGGATGGCGATGTATTCACCTTCTTCGTTAACGGCCATGAAGAAACGACGTTGAAGCCCGCGCCCATGCCTGAAAAGACCAAGGTGACGATCAGCCCCAAGAGCGGTACCAGCGTAAAGATCGACTTTGGCAAGATCAACTTCACCTGGGAAGACATCGGCAAGACATATGTTTACACCATCACCGAGCAGCCTACGGAGGGCGACGCCGAGCGGTATGTCATCCACGATACACCCAAGACCGTACGCGTCACGGTGGAAGACAACGAAGACGGCAAGCTGAACATCATCAGCGATCTGGAAGACACGCCGCTGGAGTTCGTCAACACCTACGCCAACAAGAAGTGGATCCCGCTGGAGGTGTACAAGGATCTGGAGGGCCGCGACTTCCTGGAAGACGACGAGTGGACGTTCACGCTGACCGCTGTGACCGAAGACGCGCCTCTGCCCAAGGATGATGACGGCAACACTGTATCCGAAGTGACGGTCAAGCCCAAGGATACCAAGGGCGAAGTGAACTTCGGCAAAATCACCTTCATCAAGCCCGGCACCTACACATACGCCATCATTGAAGAACCCGGCAGCGTGGACGGCGTCGCCAACGACAAAAGCGAAAAGACCGTCACGGTGATCGTGACCTTCGATAAGGCGACCAACGAACTCGTCGTTGTGAGCAGCTCCGGTACGCAGACCGACAACGCGAAGCCCCTGAGCGACGCCGCTAAGACGGCCAAGCAAAAGACCGTGACCTTCACCAACACCTACGAGGCGACTGGCGAAATCACCTTCGCGGGCACCAAGAAGCTGCTTGGACGCGACCTGCAGGAAGGCCAGTTCTCCTTCTCCATCAAGGAGAACGGCAAGACGCTCACGACCTTCAGCCATGGAGCCGACGGTACAATCGCTTACCCGACCATCCAGTACACGCGGAACGCGAAGAAGGACGACGTCGGACCGCATACCTACGAAGTGACCGAGACCACCAAGGATACCTCCGACGGCATCAAGGTGGACAAGACAAAGTACATAGTCACTGTGGACGTCAAGGACAACGGCGACGGCACCCTTGACACCACGGACGTGAAGGTCGTCAAGGTCGTCGACGGCAAGGAGACGAAAGATGAGGTTACCGTCGACAAGCTGGACTTCGTGAACAACGGCGCTACCGGCAACATCACCTTCAAGGGCAAGAAGACCCTGCCCGGCGGCAAGGATCTGCTTGGACGCGACATTCAGGAGAACGAATTCTCCTTCGTGATCAAGGAGGGCAGCAAGATCGTCGGCACCGCGTTCAACGACGCGGAAGGCAATATCAACTATCCGACCATCAACTACACGCTGAATGACGTGGGCATCCATACATACACCGTGTCCGAGGTCAAGGAATCCGTTGATCCGGCCGTGTCCACCGACACGACGGTGTATACCATCCGCGTTGAAGTGAAGGACAACGGCGACGGAACGCTGAAAGTGACGCCCACCGGCGACATCGGAAAGCTCGACTTCGTGAACACCGTCCTGACCGGCGACCTGGCCATCAACAAGGATGTCCGGAACATGAACAGCGGCGCGGAAATCACCAATGAAGAATTCACCTTCGTTGTGGAACTGACCCGCGACGGCAAGCCCGTGAATCACAAGTTCGGCGACTATGAATTCGACGAAAACGGCAAGACCACGATCACGCTGCAGAACAAAGGCAAAGCGGTGATCGAGGGTATCCCGGTCGGCACGCAGTATGCCGTGACCGAAGTGATGACAGACAGCCAGAAGGATCGCTTCGTGGTTTCCAGCGAAACCACCGGTGATGTTGGCGAGATCACGACCAAGAACGCGGTTGTGAAATTCGTGAACGAACGCCTGGTCGGCGATCTGTCCATCGCCAAGAGCCTGGTAACCACTGTGGAAACCGACAAAGACAAGCTGTTCACATTCCATCTCACGCTGGATGACAAGACCATCACCGTGAAGGGCACCGACATCGTGAAGCTTGAAAACGGTGAGGAAGTGACGTACACGGATTCCTCTTCCAAGTACACCGCAAGCTCCAGCCATAAGACCAGCGATCCGATCGTGCTCAAGCTGAAAGACGGCGAGACCGTGAAGATCAAGAACCTGCCCGTCGGGGTTGGATACACCATCACGGAGGTAGACAGACCGTTCTTTGAGAATACCGGAAAGGTCAACGATTCCGGTAAGATCACAGAAGCCGCTATCGCCGCTTCGTTCACCAACACCCGCACCGTGCTGCCCGGCGACCTGGCCGTTTCCAAGACGGTTGAAGGCGCGGCAGACGATAAGACCAGCTTCACCTTCACCGTCACCCTCAGCGGCACTGGCCACGATATTACCGAAACGCTGGGTGAAATGGACTTCAAGAACGGCGTAGCCACGTTCACCCTCAAGAGCGGTGAAACGAAGACGGCCACCGGCCTGCCGGCAGGCGTCACCTACACCGTGACTGAAAACGAGAACACCAACTACACCACCGAAAGCGTCGGAGCGACCGGCACAATCGTGGCAGGCAATCTGGCGGAAGCCCGGTTCATCAACACCAAGGTCACCACGCCTGCGGGCGGTGGCGGCGGTGGCGGCGGCGGCGGAACCCGCACGGTTGCGACACCCACGCCCAAGCCCACGCCCGAACCCGGGGAAGAAACCGAAGAACCCACGCCCAAGCCTGAGGAAGTCACCGAAGAACCCACGCCGACTCCGACTCCTGTGCCTGAAAAGATCACCGTACAGGGCCGCAAGACCTGGGACGACAACAACGACGAAGCGAGAAAACGGCCCGGCAGCATCACGGTTCACCTGTTCGCTGACTCCGCGACAGCCTTCAAGGAAGTCGCCAGCAAGACCGTTACCGCCGCGGACGGATGGGCCTGGAGCTTCACCGACCTGGATAAGAAAGACGATTACGGCCTGGACATCGAATACAGCATCGTGGAAGATCCGGTGCCCGGCTACACCACCACCTACAGCGGTACCAACGTGACCAACACCATGCCGCGTGAACTGACGGCCGCCACGATTGTCAAGGAATGGGACGACAACAACGACGAGGAAGGCAAGAGGCCCGTCACGCTGCCTGTGACCCTGCTTGCCAACGACGTGGTTGTCAAGACTGTGTACCTGAGCGGTACAAACGATTGGACCATCACAGTCGAAAACCTGCCTGTGTACGAGAATGGCGAACGGATCACCTACACCTGGAAGGAAAAAGAGGTACTGGGATACTCCCTGACCGGCGTTTCCGTCAATGGAACCACCATCACCCTGACCAACTCTCTCTACAAGCCGGCTACGCCGCCTCCCGGACAGAACCCCGGCCCGCAGCGCGGCAATGAGGAAAAGGATATTGACGGATACGGAACGCCTTTGGGCCTCGGTATCATCATCAACCACGTTGGCGACTGCTTCGACTAATAAAGTAGAAAGGATGGAGTATTAACCATGAAAAACATGAAAGGCGTGAGCATCATGTATAGCATGAAACGGTACCTGTCCCTTCTGCTGATTCTGGTTCTCGTGCTTACCCACGCCCCGCTTTCGGCTCTGGCCGAAAGCGGGCTGGGTGAGGACGGCCAGCTGCAAACGGAAGAGGAATTGGATATTGACCTGGACGACGAAGAACTGACGGACACAGAGGAAGATATCGTCCTGGGCGATGAAGAACTGGAAATGGACGCCGGCATGGCGGAGGAAGACGAAATGGAAATCGTCTATCCAAACGAATTGCTGGTGGGAAATCCGACTGTGATGAAGGGCGACTTCTTCACAGAAATGATCGGCAACGACACGGCGGATATCGACGTGCGTGCGCTGATCCATGGCTACAATCTGGTCAACTGGGACCAGTCCCAGGGCGTGTATGTGCTGGACCCCTCCGTGGTTTCCGATGTGAAGGTCACGGATGATGAATTCGGCAACCGCACGTACTACCTGGCCCTGTGGGATGACCTGCAGTACTCCGACGGTACGCCCATCACGGCGTGGGACTACGCATTCTCTCTGCTGCTGATGATGGCCCCCGAAATGGAAGAAATCGGCGCCAAAATCTACCGGGCGGAGCATATCCTGGGCTACCATGAGTACATCACGAAGGAAGCGGATACCCTGGGCGGTGTGAATGTGCTGAGCGACCATCAGCTGGCCATCACCCTGGACCATGAATTCCTGCCCTTCTTCTTTGAAATCGGCCTGCTGCTTTGCGTCCCGTACCCGATCAGCGAGATCGCCCCGGGCTGCAAGGTGTATGACGATGGGTTTGGCATCTATATCGGCAACGAGGACAAAACCATCGAAGAACCCATCTTTACCGCCGAGCTGCTGAAGGAAACCGTCATGGATCCCGACACGGGATACAACAGCCATCCTTCCGTGGTCAGCGGCCCCTATGTGCTGGTGGACTTTGACGGCATCACCGCCCACTTTGAAATCAATCCCTATTTCAAAGGCGCTTGGGTATACAATTCTCTGCCTGAAGACTTCCAATTCGACATGGAAAACCTTGAAGGCGTGGGCACCGGCGAAGTGAAAAGGCATACCGGCGCGAACTATCTCAAGGTTGACCGGTATGACGATGAAGGCAATGAGCTGGATCCCTTCTACCTGGTGAAGCCCTCCATTGAGCATATCTCCTTCACTGTGGCGGATAACGACACCATGGCCGAAGACCTGTCCACCGGCAAGCTGAACCTGGTCAACAAAGTGGTGTATGGCCCCACCATCCTGGAATGCCTGGGCGCAAAGGGCATCGACTATGTGGAGCCGGAACCGAAGCCCGAGCCCACAGATGAGGAAACCGGGGAAGAGCAAGCCGAAGAAGAGGAAGAAACAGAACCCGAAGTAAAAGAAACCCGGTACGCAAAAGCCACGGAGTACGGCATCAACAACACGCCTTATCCCCGTGTCGGCCTGGCGTTCCTCACCTTCTCCTACGATTGGCCCACCGTGCATGAAAAGGAAGTGCGTCAGGCCATCGCATGGTGCATGGACCGCGACCAGCTGACGGCGGATTACTGCCAGGATTACGGCTTGCGCGTGGATGGATACTATGGCATCGAACAGTGGGAATACCTGCTGATCACCGGCCAGCTGGATTATCCCATCGACGATGATCCGGAAAATCCCCTGAGCGATGAGGAGATTGAAAAGGAAACCGCGAAATGGGAAGCTCTGAATCTGGATAACCTGGTAGATTACAGGGTGGACCGCGACAGGGCCAACGAACTGCTGGACAAGGCGGGCTGGACTCTGAACCGCGACGGTGAAGCGTATCGCCAGGGCGTGGACGACGTGCGCTGCAAGATGGTGGACGACGAGCTGGTTGCGCTGGATCTGAAGATGATGTATCCGGATGGCAACCACATCGTGGATACCCTGGATGTCAACTTCATCGAGAACCTGAATGCCTGCGGTATCCAGCTGACGCTGGTGCCCACCGACATGCAGGAGCTGCTTTACTCCTACTATCGTGAAACCGAACGCACCACCGACATGATCTACCTGGCCACCAACTTCCACGTGGTGGTTGATCCCTCCATCACCTACAGCGCCGATACCACCACGGATCACCTGATCTGGAACAACACCTATTCCGACGACGAAGAGCTGTACCGCCTTGCGGTGAATATGCGCAAGACGGAGCCCGGCGAAGTCTATGAATATGTGACGAAGTGGATCGCGTTCCAGGAGCGGTACAACGAAGTGCTGCCCACCATCCCGATTTACTCCAATATCTATTTCGATTTCTTTACCAACATGCTCCAGAACTACAACATCACCGCCCATGTGACCTGGACCCAGGCGATTCTGGAAGCTTACTTCGGCGAACCGCCGGAACCCGAAGAAGAAGGAAGCGACTTCGGCGAAATGTTCGAGGACGGCGAAGGCTTTGAAACGGATGATGACGACGATATCGTGATCGACGATTGACCGTTTCTCCGTTGAAAAACCGAAAAAAATCATAATAAGAAACCATCCGGTCAGATTGCCGCGGGAGCAGCATCCGGCCGGATGGTTTCTTTTATGTTCCATGAATCTTCGTCGGTCAGCCAAGTTTATTCATCTATGACGACGTAACTGTTCTCCGCGTCATGCACCCAATACGCCGCGTATTCCAGCGCATTTGCAGCCCGGGGATGGATGTCCTGGCCGTTGTTGCCGGGCTTCGCGCCGTCCAGCACGAACACCACCACGGTCTGTGTGTTGGGTTCAAAAAACAGGTCGGTCAGCAAGCCTCCCCATCTGCCCTGATGCCCGTACCAGGTAACGCCGTCTTCGCCGGTGAAATGGGAAATGCACAGTCCGTATCGGCTTTCGCCTGTGACAGAGCTGCCGGGGAGCTTCGACTGATCCTGCCGCATCAGGCGGACGGCATGCCCGGAGAGCAGCTGTACCCCGTCCACGGATCCGTCGCCTGCCAATGCCTGTCCCAGTTTTTCCAGCCCGCACAGGCTGATATACAGGCTGCCGACGGAGGTGCGGTAATGGTTGTCCGGGTCGCAGGTGTCGTCATATTCTTCCGCGTCCGTCTCCACGTACTGATACCCGCGGCGATAAACCGTCTTGTCGGAATAATACGCCGTGGCCAGGCGGCTTGCGTCCGGCAGCAGGTGGGCGGCGAAAGCGGCGTTGATGTTCAGGGGAGAAAAAAAGTTTTCCGTCATGAAGGTGTTGAAGCTTTGCCCGGTGACCCGTTCGATCACGCTGCACAGGATGCCGCCGTTCAGATTGGCGTATTCGTAGTGGGTGCCCGGCGCGTTGCCGGAAAAGTATTTCTTGTCCGCAGGGGTCAGCGCTTCCCATACCGGCGGCGTGATATACGGCGCGGAGCCCAGGATGGAGCTGGTATGGCTCATCACCTGGCGAAGGGTGATTGGCGTATCCCGGAAGCGGGGATTGCGGATGGGAAAATGATCCTGGTTCGTAAGGCCCTCGTCCAGATCGATCAGGCCGGCGTCCACCAGCCGCATCACACCCATGGCGGAAATCATTTTGGTCACGGAGGCCACTTTGTACACGGTGGTTTCGTCCACGGCCTGCTTGGTTTTTCTGTCCTCAACCCCGTAAAAGTAATCGTAGACCCGGTTCCCTTTCTGGGAAATCAGCACCGCACCGCCCACCACGTCGGCTCGGAGGAAGAGCTTTTCAAAGAATGCGTCCCCCGCTTGCCGCTCCGCTGTCATACTGCAAAAACCGCCTGGCACGGCAGTCAACAGCAAAAGCATCGTCAGCGCCCAGGCGGTCATTTTTTTCATGGGTTATTCCTCCAGCTTTTCCAGGCATTGGTACAGCCGTTCCAGCTCATCCTCGCTGTAGTATTGCAGGATGATTTTTCCGCGCTTCCGGGTGCCTTTCAACTGCGTGCGCAGGCCGAAGGTTTCCCGCATCCGGTTTTCCATGTCCTGCAGCTCCAGGGGCAGGGCCTTGGGGGCGGGCTTTGGCTTGGCCGCGGGCGTGGGCTGGGCGGCGGCTTTTTCCAGTTCCCGCACGCTGAGCCCCTCCAGGATGGCCAGCTGGGCCAGGGCGATCTGCCTGCGTTCCTCCTCAATCCCGGCCAGCACCCGGGCATGGCCCGCGCTGAGGCGTCCGGCGATCACGTCGTCCTGCACCACCTGGGGCAGCGACAGCAGCCGCAGCAGGTTCGCCAGCGCGGGGCGGGACTTGCCTAAGCGCTTCGCGGCCTGCTCCTGGGTGTAATGGCAGGCTGCCATGAACTGCTTCACGGCGGCGGCTTCCTCGATGGGGTTCAGGTCCTCGCGCTGCAAATTCTCGATCAGCGCGGCTTCCATCTGCTCCTGGGCGGAAAGGTCGCGCACGATGCAGGGCACGGTATCCAGCCCCGCGATGCGGGCCGCGCGGAACCGGCGCTCGCCCGCCACGATGCGGTAGCGCCCGTTTTCCTCCACCACCAGCAGCGGCTGCAAAACGCCCGCCGAACGGATGGAATCCGCTAAAGCCTGCAAAGCGGTTTCGTCAAAATCCCGCCGCGGCTGATCGGGGTTCCGGTCAATTTCCGTCACCGCGATCATGCTCACCATGTTGTCCGGATCATTGGTTTCGGGCAGCAGGGCGTCCAGCCCCCGGCCCAAGCCCATCTTCTTCATGTTCAATCACCCTGTTTGGTAGAAGTTAAGTTCATCGTTCAGTTGCCCGGTTTGAGAGAGCTTGAGAGAGTACAGAGTACAGAGTGCAGAGTACAGATTGATTTGCTGCATGAATGAAATCGACACAATGACCAGATTTCATTGAGCAGTTTGTTTTATAGTGGCATTTCAAAGCATGATTAACTGTACTCTGCACTCTGTACTCTGTACTCTAAACTCTGTTCCCTCATTCCCAATCAACTTAAAAAAGCGGCTGAACTGTTCCCTTATTTTTTATTGTTTTTAATGATTTCCTTGGCCAGCGCCTGGTACGCTTCCGCGCCGGTGGAACGGCTGTCATACAGATTGATGGGCAGGCCGTGGCTGGGCGCTTCGCCAAGGCGCACGTTGCGGGGCACGGTGGTCTTGAACACCTGCTGCTTGAAGTGCTTCTTCACTTCGGCCACCACCTGCAGGCCCAGGTTGGTGCGCCCATCCAGCATGGTGAGCAGCACGCCCTCGATTTCCAGGCCCGGGTTCAGGCCCCGCTTCACCCGCTGGATCGTGTTCATCAGCGCCGTGACGCCTTCCAGCGCGTAGTATTCGCACTGAATGGGGATCAGCACGCTCTGGGCGGCGGTGAGGGCGTTGACGGTCAGCAGGCCCAGGGACGGGGGACAGTCGATGATCAGAAAATCGAACTGCTTCCGCAAGGGCTCCAGCGCGGCGCGGACGCGATACTCCCGCCGCTCCATATTGGCCAGTTCCAGTTCCGCCCCGGCCAGCCGGATGTCCGATGGAGCCACCATCAGTTTTTTCTGTTTCGTTTTATCCAGCGTGCTTTCCAAGGGGCATTCCCCCAGCAGCGCTTCATATACCGTCTTTTTCCCGGCTCGCACGCCCAGCCCGCTGCTGGCGTTGCCCTGGGGGTCCAGATCCACCAGCAGGGTGGGCTTGCCCGCGTCGGCCAGGCAGGCCGCCAGGTTCACCGCCGTGGTGGTTTTTCCCACGCCGCCCTTCTGATTGGCGACGCAAATGATTTTGCCCATCCTTATAAACCTTCTTTATCGTTGCTGTCATGATAAAATAGTTAGGAGTGAGGAGTTAGGAGTTTTATTTTGCTTCCACATTTATATCCGACAATTCGGCGTTTGAAAGCATTCAGCTATATAAAACTCCTCACTCCTCACTCATTTCAGCCATTCCCGCCACCGGAAGGGGGGATAGCAGCTTTTCACCACCGACACGATGGCGGACAGTTCTTTCGGGCTTTGCTGCGCCCCGAACCGGGTGTACAGCGCCCGCAGCGCCGAAAGACTGGCATGGCGCAGGGAATAGTCCCGCAGGAATTGCAGATGCTCCCCGTCGTTGGGAAATTCCCGGAAGCAAAGGAACATCAGTTCATCCGCCATGACCGCGAAATCTTCCACTTGCACGCGCACGAAGGTGCCGTCCGGCAATTCCACCAGCATGCTTCCCTCTGTGGCGCCGCGCACCCCGCGAAAGAGCAGGCTGTCCAGCTCGTCAGCCAGGTTGTCCGTTCCGCGGCGGATGGAATAACCGTTCAGCCGCCCCGTGATGTCGGCTGTCAGCGGGTCCAGGGCGTTGAGCAGCGGGCTGCCAAGCCAGGGCGTAAGAATCTGTCTCACCTGCGCCTGGGAAATCATACCGCCGCCTCCTTCGTGTGGGTCTGCAATCCCCTCAAAGATACCACACTCTGGCTGGTTTGTCCAGTTTTCTGCCCGGCGAAGCGTTACTTTTTTATTCAGATTCTGTTACGATTCGCAGGTCACAAATCTAACGTTTTCCAAACGAATAAACGCCGGGGATTGTAAAAGGCGGATTCTGTTGCTATAATGGATAGGACAGACAGAGCTTGAACGCATTCGACGGAGGTGCCGCATGGACACGATTGCCAGCGTCAGAATCGAAACCGAGCAAGGCCCAAAGACCCTTTCCGTGGTCTGCTGCGATATCAGGGAATTGGACAAGCCACTGGATGTGATGACAGTATCCGCGTTTCGTCATGGATATTATCCCACTTTAAATACGATGATCGGGGCGCTTGACAGCAAGGGCATTTCCGTTCGTCAGCTGGGAATTGCTCCCGCTTTGGATCTGAGGGATGCCTGCAATGTGTGGCTGTCAAAGGAAGTGACCGCCGGCGATCTCCCCATCAGGCGAATCGGATGCGTCGAGATGATCGATTTATCTCGCCACCAGCGGGACAGGAGAAATGACAATTCGTTTTTGAACACGATCAAAGCGTACTTTCATCTCCTTGATTTGGCTGTGGATACTGGCATAGAAGTCAAAACCCTGGGATTGTCTGCCCTGGGAACCGGCAACCAGGGCATTTCCGATTCCCTGATTTTCACGCCCATCCTGAACGAATGCGTCCGTTTTCTCCAGCGGAACGAGTGCATCCGCGAAATCATCATCATCGAAAGGGACGGGCGGAAAGCTTCGGACCTGGCAAAAAAGCTGGAAAGCTCCTATTCCCTCATGAGCAGCGGGGCCGGGGAAAAACCCGCCGACCTGGAAGATCATGAGCTGCCGCTTGCTTTCATCAGCTATTCCAGCAAGGACAGGAACGTGGCGGATAACCTTTGCGCGAAACTGGAAAGAAATGGCATCCGGGTTTGGTACGCGCCAAGAAACGTGGACATGCCGGATTATGCCTCGGCAATTGTCAGGGCCATCCGCCGCTGCAGCCTGTTCGTGGTCGTCCTCAGCCAGAACAGCCTGGCTTCCGACCACGTGCTCAGCGAAATCGACCTGGCGTTCCAGCGGTCAAAAAGCGGCCTTCGCTTCTTCCCGCTCAAGCTGGACAACAAGGAGATGGGCGACGCGTTTTTGTATTACCTTTCCAGGCAGCATTGGATGGACGCAACCCTGCCTCCGCTTGAAAAACGGCTGGATGAGTTTGTGGAGAAGATCAAAAAAGAAATCGGCGAATGACAATTCTCACAATTGATTTACAATTGCGTGAAGAATCTCGGGCTTTTTGCTTAAATAGCGGAAACACACGCGGGCAGGCAAAAAAACGGATGAATATATATTCTATATGTTTATAATAATTCATTCTCTGCCCGCTTCTGGAATCCATCCCTTGTGCATGGCAGGGGGAATGACCCCTATGGGTGGGGTGAAAAGTTATCAACAATCCATAGAGTATGCAGGAAGCTTCCTTCCGGCTTGAAACATGGGTTCCCCTTGAAAATCAAAGAGAAATCTGGTATGATAAAATCCACGGTGAAGAGGATGGAAAGTTTTCCACAGAAAGTTTTCCACAGTCTGCCGTGGGTTTTCTTTCCCGACTTGTTCTTTTTTTTCGCTTTTTATGTTTATACCATACAGAACCGGGTGTATTGATTTACTGCGGAGGCGTATAATATTCATGGATATACAGGCGATATGGGATCAGGCGTGTATGGTGATGCACCGGGAAATGACCGAAGTCACCTTCAACACCTGGATCAAAGCCGCGCTTCATCCACTGGGCGCGGAGGGCGACCAGTTTTATATCGAAGCGGTGACGGACTTCTACTACAGCTTCGTGGTGCCAAGGTATTCCGTGCTGATCAGCAATTCGCTGAGCGAAGTGGCGGGACGGCCCGTGAAAGCGAAAATCCTCACCCCGGCCCAGACGGAGAAGTACCGCGCCGGCGTGGCTTTGGAGGACAAGCCAGCCGAAAGCGCCAACCTGAATCCCAAATATACCTTCGATACTTTCGTAGTGGGCAGCAATAACCGCTTTGCCCACGCGGCGGCGCTGGCCGTGGCCGAGGCGCCGGCGGACGCCTATAATCCGCTGTTCATCTACGGCGGTGTCGGCCTGGGCAAAACCCACCTGATGCACGCCATCGGGAATTATATACTCAGCCAGAATCCCGCGCTGCGGATCAAGTACGTAACCAGCGAGCTGTTCATGAACGAAATGGTGAACGCGCTGAACAAGAAAACCCAGGCGGAATTCCGGGAAAAATACCGCAATATCGACGTGCTGATGGTGGATGACATCCAATTCCTCACGGGCAAAATGGGAACGCAGGAGGAATTTTTCCATACCTTCAATACGCTTCACACCGCCGGAAAGCAAATCATCATGACCTCCGACAAGCCGCCGCGGGATATCGTGAAGCTGGAGGAAAGGCTGGTGAGCCGCTTTGAGTGGGGGCTCATCGCCGATATTTCCAAGCCCGACCTGGAAACCCGCGTGGCCATCCTCAAGCGCAAGGCGGAAGAAGAAATGCTGAACGTGGATAACGCCGTGCTGACCATGATCGCCGAACGCGTGACCAATAACGTGCGCGAGCTGGAAGGGTGCCTGACCCGCCTGGTGGCCTATTCCTCCCTGACCGGAAAGCCTGTGGACAAGGCCCTGGCGGAGGACGCTTTGCGGGAAATTTTCGCCCGTACGGAACCGCGCCATGTCACCTGCGAGGATGTCATGGAAGCGGTTGCCGATTATTACAATGTGACCATCGCGGACCTCAAAGGCCCCCGCCGCAGCCGCGATGTGGCCATGCCGCGGCAGGTCGCCATGTATATTTCCCGCGAGGTGGTCGGCGCGCCGCTGACCACCATCGGCGATTGCTTCGGCGGACGCGACCATTCCACCGTCAACCATGCCTGCCAGAAGGTCGCCGCCGATATGAAGGCCGCCCCGTCCCTCAACACGCTGGTCAACGACCTGATGCAGAAGCTGGTGGAACGGTAAATAGAAAATTTTGTAAATAAATGATTGACCGAACTGAAAAACCATGATAAGATGGACATAAGCTTATTGAAGGAGGAAACCGGCTGTGAAGAAACTGTTCGCTTTGTTCATCGCGCTGGTGCTGCTCACCGTTTCCCTGTTTGCCGCGGCGGAAACCGCCCAGCCCGACCTGCTGGCCCGCATCAAGGAGCGGGGCACCCTGATCATCGCCACCGAAGGCAACTGGAGCCCCTGGACGTACCACGACGAAAACGACGTGCTGACCGGCTTTGACATCGAGATCGGCACCCTCATCGCCCACGGCCTGGGCGTGGAGCCCCAGTTCATGGAAACCGACTGGGCGTCCATCCTGGCGGGCGTGGACACGGGCCGCTTCGACATCGCCTGCAACGGCGTGGATTACACCGAGGAACGGGCGGAAAAGTATTCCTTCTCCGACCCCTATGTGTACACTGAAATCGTGCTGGCCGTGAAGGACGGCAACGAAACCATCAAGACCTTTGAGGATTTGAAGGGCCGCAAGACCTCCAATTCCCCCAACTCCACCTACGCCCTGCGGGCCGAGCAGATGGGCGCGGAGGTGGTGTATGTGGACACCCTGGGCGAGACCATGTCCATGGTGATTCAGGGCCGCGTGGACGCCACCATCAACGCCAAGGGCAGCGTGGACGACTACCTGGGCGAGCATCCCGAGGCCCCCATCAAGGTGGTGCTCACCGTCCCCGGCGACCCGGTGTGCTACCCCGTCCGCAAGGGCGACGACACCGCCACGCTGGTGGAGGCTATCAACGCCATCCTGGCCCAGGCCCGGGAGGACGGCACCCTGGCCCAGCTCTCCATCAAGTATTTCGGCGCGGACCTGACCCAGCCGATTTAAGGACACACAACCAAATGCTTTGCCCCGCTCAGATATTCTGGGCGGGGTCTTTTTTCTGCTGAATGATAAGGAAACTTTTAATCAGAAACCGAAACCAAAGCCTTCCCCTTGAGGGGGGCCGAAGCGCCCGAAAAACAGTCCGGTGGAAAGCCTTCCCCTTGAGGGGAAGGTGGGCCGCGCGGAACCAAGTTGGAGAGAGGGTGCAAGTCCATTCGCGCGGCTCGGATGAGGTGTTACAGCGAATCATTAAATATCCCGCTTCTTAGAAATCCAGCAAGACACCTCATCCGTCAGGCGCGAATGATCTCCGGCCCATTGAGCCAAGTTGGTTCCGCGCCTGACACCTTCCCCTCAAGGGGAAGGCTTTTGGCTGGTCTACCGCTTCGTACTCTATATCATCTGTACTCTGCACTCTGCACTCTGTACTCTCAACTCCACACTCCACTCTTCACACGAACCGGAACTCCTCACTCCTCACTCCTAACTGGAATAACTCCTCACTCACGTTCTGTGTCCTCCACCTTCTCCGTCTCCGCGCCGAGGGCTTTGAGCTTTTCTTCCAGGCCCTCGTAGCCGCGCATGAGGTGGCCCGCGGCATCGGAGAGGATGGTTTCGCCCTGGGCGGCCAGGCCCGCCAGCATGAGCGCGGCGGCGGCGCGCAGGTCGGTGGCGGAGACGTGGGCGCCGGTCAGGGTATGCCCGCCCTGGATCAGCGCCAGCTGGCCCTCCACGCGAATCTTCGCCCCCATTCGGTTCAGCTCCACCACGTGCATGTAGCGGTTTTCAAAAATCGTTTCCAGAAACACCGACAGCCCGTGGGTCTGGGTCGCCACCACCATCAGCGGGGCCTGCATGTCGGTGGGGAAACCGGGGTAGGATAAAGTGCGGGCCTCCATGGGATGCCGGGCCTTGCCCCGCAGGCGCAGGCCGCGGCTGTCCTCCTGGACGATCACGCCGGATTCGGATAATTTAAACAGCAGCGCCCGCATGTGATCGGTGCGCGCGCGTTCCAGCAGCACGTTTCCCTCCGTCAGCGCGGCGGCGCAGGCCAGGGTGCCCGCCTCGATGCGGTCCGGGATGGGCGTATACTCCGCGCCGTGCAGGTGATCCACGCCCTCCACAATAATGTTCGCCGTGCCCGCGCCTGCGATGCGGGCCCCCATCAATGTCAGAAAATGGCAAAGATCGGTGATCTCCGGCTCCTTGGCGGCGTTCTCAATGCGGGTGACGCCCTTGGCCAGGGTCGCGGCCATCACCAGGTTTTCCGTCGCGCCGACGGAGGGAAAGTCCAGGTACACGTTGGCTCCTTTCAGGAAGCCGCTCACCGTGACCGTGCCGCCCTCCTGTTCCACCTTCGCGCCCAACTTCTGCAATCCCTTCAAATGCAGGTCGATGGGCCGCTGTCCGATGGCGCAGCCGCCGGGCATGGTGAGGCTGCACGCGCCGTTCCGCGCCGCCAGCGGGCCTAAAACCAATACTGACGCCCGCATGGTGCGCAGCAGGCCGTGGTCGGCGGGGCTGTCCACCGCCAAAGCCCGCACCCGCGCGTCCGTTCCTTCCGTTTCCGCTTCCGCGCCGCAGGAGCGCAGGATGCCCAGCATGTGCGCCACGTCGGTCAGGCGGGGCGTTTGGTGAATGATCACTTCCTCCTGGGTCAAAAGCGCCGCGGCGATAATGGGCAGCACCGCGTTCTTCGCCGTGCTGACGCTGACTTCGCCCGATAACCGGGGCGAATGGCAAATTCTGTACTGGGCCATGGGGCACACCTCCGCGAAGAAAAATCCGTTTCGCGGTCATTGTGCCCGGCGAACCGCCGCCGCTTTCCGCTGGAAACGCGGCGCAAACCCGCTTCCAGCAAGTTTTTTTCAGCATACCCCGCCGGAACGCAAGGCTTTTCGATTCCCTCCCAGCCAATATTTTTATGTTGGAAAAGAATTCCTGCTGTTTCCATCTTTACAGAAGGATCATATCATGATATAATTTTACTATAAAATTGATATGAAAGGGGATTGTCCTATGATGATTCGTCCATCCGCCGCTCTGCGCAACGACTACGCGGCGATTTCCGAGCTGGCGAAAACCACCCAGGAACCGATCTATATCACCAAGAATGGCGAAGGGGATTTGGTGGTGATGAGCATTGAGGCGTATGAAAAGCATGAGCAGTTGATGAAACTGAGAGAGCGGGTCATGAAAGCAGAAGCCCAGCGGATTGCAGGTGAACCAACCATGTCTACGGAAGAAGTAAGGAAAATGCTGAGGGATCGAATCTATGAAGTACACGATTAAGTATTTGCGAGCCGCTCAGGAAGACCTTGCGACGATTGAGGATTGGTACCGCTTGCATTTTGATGATCAGACCGCGCTGAAAGTGACCAATTCAATTGTGGACACGATTTCAAGATTGGAGGATTATCCTGATTCCGGTTCTTTGCCACCGGATGAATGGCTGGCTCAGAATGGTTTCAGAATGGTTATTTCAGGACGTCATGTTGCGATTTTTAAAAAAACATCGGATTCTGTTTTTATTCATCACATTGCGGATACACGGACGGAATATGGCAAGCTTTTTCATTCATAGCCGGAGGTTCCCATGGGTCAATTCGTATTGAAAGCCCCCTACACCGCCCGGGGCGACCAGCCGCAGGCGATTGAAGCGCTGGCGCGGGGCGTGGAAGCGGGGATGCCCGCGCAGGTGCTGCTGGGCGTGACGGGCTCGGGCAAGACGTTCACGATGGCATCGGTCATCGAGAAGGTGCAGCGGCCCACGCTGGTGATCGCCCACAACAAAACCTTAGCCGCCCAGCTGTGCAGCGAGTTCAAGGCGTTCTTCCCGGACAGCGCGGTGGAATACTTTGTTTCCTATTATGATTACTACCAGCCGGAGGCTTACATTCCTTCCTCCGACACCTACATCGAAAAGGACGCCTCCGTGAACGAGGAGATCGACCGCCTGCGCCACAGCGCCACCGCCGCGCTGAAAGAGCGCAGCGACGTGATTATTGTCGCCTCCGTGTCCTGTATTTATTCCATGGGCGACCCCAGCGAGTACGAGGGCCAGATGATTTCCCTGCGGCCCGGCATGGAAATGAGCCCGGAGGAGCTGCTCCGCCGCCTGGTGGAGATTCAGTACGAGCGCAACGATGTGGCGTTTGAGCGCGGAAATTTCCGGGTTCGGGGGGATACAGTGGAGATCATCCCCGCAGGGCAGCGGGAAAACGGCATTCGGGTGGAGTTTTTCGGCGACGAGATCGACCGCGTGGCGGAGTTCTCCGTGGTGGACGGACACCTGCTCCACACCGTGCAGCACGCCGCCATCTTCCCCGCCACCCACTACGCCACCAGCGTGGAGCACCGGGAGGAGAACATCGCCCAGATCGAGCGCGACATGTACGCCCAGAAGGCCGCGTTCGAGGCGGAGGGCAAGCTGCTGGAGGCTCAGCGCATCGAGCAGCGCACCAAATACGACGTGGAAATGCTGCGGGAGATCGGCTTCTGCAACGGCATCGAGAATTACAGCCGCTACTTCGACGGGCGCAGTCCCGGCGACCCGCCCTATTCCCTGCTGGATTATTTTCCCAAAGGCTTCCTGGTGATGATCGACGAAAGCCACGTGACGGTGCCGCAGATTCGCGCCATGTACGCGGGCGACCGGGCGCGGAAGAAGATGCTGGTGGAGTACGGCTTCCGCCTGCCTTCGGCCTTCGACAACCGGCCCCTGACTTACGAAGAATTCAGCCAGCGGGTGGAGCAGGTGATTTACGTTTCCGCCACCCCCGCGCCCTACGAGCGCGAACGGGCCAGCCAGATCGTGGAGCAGATCATCCGGCCCACGGGGCTGCTGGACCCGAAGATCATCGTGCGCCCCGCCACCGGCCAGGTGGATGACCTGGTGGGCGAAATCCACAAGGTGGTGGAGAAGGGCGAGCGGGTGCTGGTCACGACCCTGACCAAGAAGATGGCGGAGCGCCTGACGGATTACCTGGACGAGCTGGGCATCCGGGTGCGCTACCTGCATTCCGACATCGTGACCCTGGAGCGCACCAAGCTCATCCGGGAGCTGCGCATGGGGGAATACGACGTGCTGGTGGGCATCAACCTGCTGCGGGAGGGCCTGGACCTGCCGGAGGTGGCGCTGGTCGCCATCCTGGACGCGGACAAGGAGGGCTTTCTCCGCTCCGAAACCAGCCTGATCCAGACCATCGGCCGCGCCGCCCGCAACGTGGAGGGCCGGGTGATCATGTACGCCGACAGCCCCACGGACTCCATGATGGCCGCCATCAGCGAGACCAACCGCCGCCGCGCCATCCAGGAGGAATACAACCGGCAGAACGGCATCACGCCGGAGTCGGTCAAAACCGCCGTGCGGGCCCTGCTGGAAATCACCGACAAGACCAGCGAGGAAATCGGCGGCGACCTGGACGCGGAGGAAAAGGACGAGTGGATCAGGCAGCTGGAAGACCAGATGCTGACCGCCGCCTCCGAGCTGGACTTCGAGAAGGCCGCCAAGCTCCGCGACCAGCTCTTCGCCCTTCGCGGCGACGCGCCTATCGACAAGCACCAGCCCTCCCGCAGAAGACGCGAGCGCGTAAGAAAAGCCGAGCATTAACGAGGCAGGGGGAAACCACTTTTTGTGGGCCAAAAAGCGGTTTCCCCCTGCACCCCTTTCCGAAAAAGCCATAAAGGGATATATTCAGCTTAGGAGAAACAAATATGATCTATTATCAGGACAAAGACATCGTGATTCGCAACATGGTTCCCGCCGACGCGCAGATTTTCACCGACGGGGAAATCGCCCAGGGCTGGCATGCGACGGTGGAGAAGTACGAAATGCGGCTGCGGGACCAGGCCGCGGGCAAGGCCGTTTCCCTGGTGGCGGAGTACCGGGGCAGTCCGGCGGGGTATGTGAACGTATACCCCGATTCCACGTGGGGCGCGTTCGGGAATCGGGGCCTGCCGGAGATCGTGGATTTCGGGGTGCTGCAAAAGTATCAGCGGCGGGGCATCGGAACGAAGCTGATGGACGCAGCCGAGCAGGTCGCAGCCCGGTACGCGGACACCGTTTATCTGTGCGTGGGCCTGCACAACGGCTACGGCAGCGCCCAGCGCATGTACGTCAAGCGCGGCTATATCCCCGACGGTTCCGGCGTCTGGTATAGGGATAAGCCCTGCACGCCCTATGACACCATCTATACCAACGACGACGACCTGGTGCTGTACCTGTCGAAACGGCTTGCAACCAGTTGAATTTAAGAATTTTTCAGGACACTGTGAATCAGCAGTAAACGCATGGAAAGCAAAGAAGACGATTACCTAAAGGAAAAATCATATCAAGTCAAACAAGGAGATTCTTCGCGTCCGGATGCGCTCAGAATGACAAAGCAAGTTGGTTCTTTCCAAAGTTTGGTGCGCAACACAGAGCTTTTTCCGAACGCAATCTCGATGTCATTCTGAGCGCATCCGGACGCGAAGAATCTCCCAGCTGGACGTTTTGTCTTTTTATATCTGTGATTGAAAAGCCCCACAAAACTTTTAAAAGGAGTTCCTATGTCTGTCTGTACCTTATGTCCCCGGCGGTGCGGGGTGGATCGAAGCGTGAAAACGGGGTTCTGCGGGATGGGCGAAACGCCGCGCATCGCCCGGGCGGCGCTGCATTTCTGGGAAGAGCCCTGCATTTCCGGCGCGCGGGGCAGCGGCGCGGTGTTCTTCTCCGGCTGCACCCTGCGCTGCGCTTACTGCCAGAACTTTTCCATCAGCCATGGGGGAGAGGGCCAGGAGATTTCCGTCCGGCGGCTGGCGGATATCTTCCGTGAACTGGAAGCCCAGGGTGCCCACAATCTCAATCTGGTGACCGGCACGCCCTTCGTGCCCGCCATCTTAGACGCGCTGGAAATATATCGCCCCGCTATCCCCATCGTGTGGAACACCAGCGGCTATGAAACGCTGGAAACCCTCAAGCGGCTGGAAGGCGCGGTGGACGTTTACCTGCCCGACCTGAAGCATGTGTCCCCCCGCCTGGCGAAGCTCTGCGCGGGCGCGCCGGACTACTTTGACGTCGCCTCCGCCGCCATCCGGGAAATGTGCCGCCAGGCCGGCGAAGCGGTCTACGACGAAAACGGCATGATGCGAAAGGGCGTGATCGTGCGGCACCTGATCCTGCCCGGCTGCACGGTGGACAGCCTCCGCGCCCTGGACTTCATCGCGGACAGCCTGCCAAAGGGCACGCCCGTGTCCCTCATGCGGCAGTACACCCCCGAGCCCTGGTGCGCGATCCCCGGCCTGGACCGGCGCGTGACCGACGCGGAATACCAGCGCGTCCTGGCCCATTTTGAAATGCTGGGGCTGACTGGCTACACCCAGGAAAAGGAAGCGGCGGACGGCTGCTTTACTCCCCAATTTGACGGAACCGGTGTCTAATTTTTGTCACGATTGTATCAATTTTCTGTAAAAAAGGATTCCTATAATAAAGCCGTACTCAGAAGGGAAGGAAGATTCCCGGAGAGTGCGGCTTTCAACATGTGATGATAAATCAACGAAAGGAAGTATGAATATGAAAAAGCGTTTTTATGTGGGCATTGTGGCCGTGCTGATCGCCGTGGTCATGATCGGCGCGACGGTGATCACCGCCAACGCCGCCACCAACGGCCTGACTGAAAAAGAAATTGACGCCATCGTGAACACCACCACCGACCAGAGCAAGGTCGAAAGCCCGTTCCTGAGCGTGGTCAACGACGTGCGCAACAGCGTGGTGGGCGTGAACAACTACGCCACCTCCACCGCCTATTACGGCTACGGCTTCGGCTATGGCTACGGCCAGCCCGAAACCAAGGAAAGCCTGCGGGGCACCGGCTCCGGCGTGGTCATCACGGAATACGGCCATGTGCTGACCAACTATCACGTGGTGGAGGGCGCTTCCCGCGTCACCGTCACCACCGGCACCGACGACAAGGAACACGAGGCCACCGTGGTGGGCTATGACGCGACCCTGGATATCGCCGTGCTGGAAGTGAAGGACCTGGACATTAAGCCCGTGCAGCTGGGCGACAGCGACGCCCTGCAGGTGGGCGAATACGCCATCGTGATCGGCAACCCCATGGGCGAACGGTTTGCCCGCTCCGTCTCCATCGGCGTGGTGTCCGGCCTGGGCCGCGAAGTGACCGACCGCAATATGGATAAATACGGCCGCATCTCCACCGTGACCAACACCATGATCCAGACCGACGCTGCCGTGAACTCCGGCAACTCCGGCGGCGGCATGTTCAACACCCTGGGCCAGCTGCAGGGCATTCCTTCCATGTACGCCCTCAGCTCCAGCGGCAGCAGCTTCTTCTTCTCCACCGGCGAACAGGCGGACAACATCGGCCTGTGCATCCCGATCAACGTGGCGAAGCCCCTCATCACCGAAGTGCTCAAGGATTACAACAACACCGGCAAGAGCGCCGATACCCGCGTCCAGAACGGTGACAAGGCCGAAGAACGCATTGATTCTCCCCTGTTCGGCAAGCCCCGCCTGGGCGTCACCATCACCACCCTGTCCAACAGCTCCCGCTTCGGCCTGCCCGCCGGCGCGTTCGTCCGCGCCGTGGAAGCCGGTTCCCCCGCTGACGACGGCGGCGTGAAGGCCGGCGACATCGTGGTGGAAATGGACGGCACGATCCTGGATTCCCAGAACGCGCTGATCAACAAGCTGAACGGCTACCACGAGGGCGACCAGGTGCAGCTGAAGGTGTACCGCGACCCCGAACTGACCGAAAACACCAACCTGAACAACGTGGACGTGAACAAGCTGGGCAATGGGGAATATATCGACCTGACCATCACCCTGCGCGTGGTTGACAATATGAATTTCTGATGTGTCCATTGCCTGCCGCTGCCCCTCAAAGGGACAGCGGCATTTTTGAAATTCCCACAAATTGGATGGTACTTGTAAAAATAATTGTGCTTTTCAACCATATTCCACCGTAAAAGTTGACAGCGGCATGCAAATATGGTATGATACAAGCGGTTCCTTATCTGCATGAAGACCAACGCCGCCCGGCTTTTTCCGCCGGCCGGCCCCAAATGATGGAGGTAACAATCACGAAACGTATTTTGTTGATCCTCGTCCTGCTGCTGCTATGTGCTTCCCTGGCGGCATGGGCGGAGGAAACCGGGGAAGAAACCATCCCCGAGGCTGTTGCGGGGGAAAGCGCTTTTCCCGTCTATGAGGAGGAAAGCCCGGAAATTCCCCCGGAGGACGAATTTGCCGCGCCCGGCGAGGCGCCCGCGGAAGACGAGACCGCCGCGGGACACACCTGGGAGCATCCGACGCGCGAAGTGCAGTCCGGCGAAGCCGTATACCAATCCATGCATGATCCGGACATGCACCGTGTGATTCGTTCCTTTGATTTATACTGCGATGCCTGCCGGCAGGTGGTGGAAGCACAGTACCGCGTTGAAGAAACGGCGGAGCCGCATGCGTTCGCCCTGGTGGACAGCATCGCGGCCACCTGTGTCCGGGAGGGCAGCCAAACGTTCGCCTGCTCCCTGTGCGGGGATCAGCGCACGGACATTCTGCCCATAACGGATCACGACTGGACGGAATGGGAAGACAGCAATGAATCGGAAGGCCCCGCGTGCACGAGGGACCAGACGCTGGTTCATCATTGCAAAATCTGCGGTCTGGAAGAGACCAAAACGGTGCCCGCCCGCGGCCATCAATGGGCGGCTGTGAGCTATACCGAAGCCACCTGCTGCGAGGACGGCGAGGCCGTGCGCAGGTGCACCGACTGCGGCGAGGAAGAAACCATCGTTCTTCCCGCCTATGGGCACACCTATGTGCAGTCCAACAGCGGCGACACGCAGGGCCAGTACGTCTGCGCCATCTGCGGCGAAGTGAAGGAAGAAACGGCGTCGGCGCAAAACACAAAAACGCATATGTATTACAACAACACCGTCACGTCCTTCGGCCCCACCACCCGGGAGCTCATCGGCGGCAGCGTGTGGAACCGGGTCACGCCGGTGGACCTGTCCCAGGAAGGCGTGTTCACGTATCCCCTCGTCGCCAGCAACCAGTACACCGTCGGCACGGCGACCCTGGTGAACGGCGAGGACAGCCAGCAGGTGAATTACAGGCTCAGTTCGCCCAAGATCAACGTCCATTCCGAATCGCTGGTGGTGTATCCCAACCTGCAAGCGCTCAAAACCGGCGAAAACGCCATGTCCTTTGATTTCAACAAGCCGATCGATTTGAAATCCTGCTTTGGCGACGAAGCGCACGTGATCGTGGCGATTACGCTGAAAGCGGACTACGACGCCGATAGCGCGGGCGTCAGCCGCTTCTCCGCCGACCAGAAATGGATCGACCAGATGATGGAAATGATCAAGTAGGGATGAGGGGACGGGAGGTAAAGAGCGAGGAGTGAGGAGTTATATAGATGAACAATGAAACGTAAGCCTTGCTTCACGTTGAAAGCATCATCATTCTAAAACTCCTAACTCCTCACTCCTAATTCCTCACTCATTTACACCTTTACACGCATACACGGAATTTTTCGCAACTCACCGCAAAAAATCGCAGTCCTGCGCAAGCCATGAGGCGGCGAAAAATTCCTCTTTTCTTTTTTGGTTTCATCGTGTATAATAAAGCTCGCGCAACGCCGCAAACCCGAATGCGAACGCATGAAGGCCAGCGGGCGGCGCAATACAATTTGTTTCCCTTGAGGGCAGGGACGCGTCCGGGCCCGAGAGCGAAAGGAGGCATCAAAGGCTTTTGTTTGGACGCATGGCAGAATCGTCATGCTTTTCTTTTTGGAAAGGAATGAGTATTCCCATGGAAGAAGAACGCATCGGTTTTATCGGGATCGTCATCGAGGACCTGACCCAGGCCGCGAAGGTGAACCAGATCATTTCCCAGTTTCAGGAGATGGTGACGGGCCGCATCGGCGTGCCTGACCACGACCGGGATATGGCGGTGATTGGTTTGCTGGTTCGCGGGGATAATATCCGCGTGGGCAGCTTCACCGCCAAGCTGGGCAACGTGCCCGGCGTGCAGGTGAAAAGCGCGATGACAAAAAAGTAAGCAAAAACAAAGAATCGAGGTCAATCAAAAATGAAAAACTTCTTCAAAATCCTGGCCGTGCTGATGCTGGCCGTAAGCATTCCCTTCGTGTGCGCCGCGGAAAACAGCGCCGAACCCGTGCGGGTCGCCGGGCTGAAAGGCCCCACCGGCATGGCGCTGGCCCACATGATCACCGCGGACGCGGGCAAGAACTATGAGCTGAACCTGGTAGCCGCCCCCGCTGAGGTGAACGCGCTGGTCATTTCCGGCCAGGTGGACATTGCCGCCGTGCCGGTCAACGCGGGTGCGGTGCTGTTCAACAAGACCGAGGGCGGCGTGCGCGCCCTGTCCCTCATCACGCGCGGCATGCTGTACGTGCTGGAAAACGGCGACACCATCCACTCCGTCGCCGACCTGGAGGGCCGGGATATCCTGAACGCCGGCCAGGGCGCGACCCCGGAATACGTGATGAACTACATCCTGGAAACCAACGGCGTGAAGGCCAACATGGCCTTTGAAGCCGAGCACGCCGCCGTGGCGTCCAAGGCCATCGAGGGCCTGGCCGACGTGGTGCTGCTGCCCGAACCGCTGGTGACCCAGGTGCTGATGAAGAACCCGAGCTTCCGCAAGGCCCTGGATATCACCGAGGAATTCGCCGCCGCCGCGCAGAAGAACGGCTTTGCCGACGCCCAGCTGTCCATGAGCGTGGTCATCGCCCGGAAGGAATTCGTGGAAGCGCACCCCGAGCAGGTGGCCCAGTTCATGAAGGATCTGGAAGCCTCCATCGCCTTCGCCAATGAGAACGTCAGCGAGGCCGCGAAAGAAATCGCCGCCCTGGAAATCATCCCCGCCGCGCCGATCGCCGAAAAGGCCCTGCCCTCCTGCCGCCTGGTGTTCGTCGCCGGGGAGGACATGCAGGCCCAGGCCGCGCCGCTGTACGATATCCTGTTCGCCGCCAACCCCGCTTCCGTCGGCGGCAAGGCCCCCGCGGAGGAATACTACTTCAAATAAACAGCTTCATACGGCAAAAGGGACTGCCTCGGCAGTCCCCTTTCTTTTTGCAAGAAGGCGCGTCAGTCGTCCGCTTCCCGGGATTCCGCGCCGTTGGCCAGGGCTTTGGCGTAGCGTTCGCTCATCAGGTCGATGGAGTAGAGATAGCGCTCGCCGTTGATTTCCGCCGTGCATTCCCGGATGTCCTGGTATTCCGGGTCGGTCTTCATCTGGGCGATAATCGCGTCCATGGTTTCCCGGCTCAGGAAGAAGGGCTGGCGGGCGAAGTAATACACCGGCGTGGGGGTGGGGAAGGCCTTGCAGTTGAAGCGCACCATTTCCGCCACCGTGCGGGCGTCGTCCTTTTCCAGGGTGAGCATGGCGATTTTGGCGTAGTTGTTGGCCATGTATTCATCGGAATAGAAGTAGACGTCCTTGCGGCCCGCCACGAGCTTGATGTCCTTGCAGCTTTCGTCCTGGAACAGGTCTTTCAGCAGCCCTTCCATGTCCTCCTCATCCTTGGCAATCAGGGCTTTGGGGGTGATGAGGGCGGACTTGCTGCGCGTCCGGATGAAGTCCGCCAGCAATTGCGCCTTGGTTTTCACCGGTTCCGGGGGCTGTTCGGGCTCCGGCTCGGAGGGCTTGAAGGGGTCTTCCACGTCGGGCAGGGACTGCATGTAGTCAAAGATGTCGGGCTTCTTCTCCGGCTGTTCTCCCGCCATCGCCTGGGCGGCGGCTTCCTGCATTTCCTTTTTCTCCACCTTGGGATTGTCCAGCTCCTTGTTCACGGCGGGGTCCAGCGCGTCGCTGAACTCGCCCGGGATTTCGCTGGGCTTCATTTCCACTTCCTTGGAAAAGCCCGGCTTGCGGCGTCCAAATAGGGCCATGGGGATACCTCCTTTTGAGAAAGCTCCCGCGCATTTCTGCGCGGGAGCGTGTTGCGTTTCTATTGGATTGAATCAGATCAGGCCCAGTTCTTCCAGCTTATCCGCGCAGTCTTTCAGGTCGAACTTTTCCAGGGTCTCGCGGGTGGGGATGCCGGTTTCCTTATCCCAGCCCATGGCCTCGTACCACATATCCAGGCTCTTTTCCCAGTCCTCGCGGTCCAGCTTCACGGTGCCTTCCTCGAAGGGCTTGAAGTCGGGCTCCTTATCGAAGACCCATTCGCTGACCTTATCGTGATCCTTGCGCAGGTTGGTGCTGCCCAGGTTCAGCTTGAAGGATACGGCGGTCATCACGCGCAGCAGCTGGCTGATGCGCTCGGAATCCCGCTCCTGATCCTCGCGGGTGTATTCCTCGCCCAGCACGGCGGACATGTACTTGGCGTCCAGGTCCAGGTCGCCGATGTAGTTGCGCTTCTTGCTGGTGGCGATGGTCATGGGGTACATCCAGTTGCACAGGGTGGCGCTGTCGTGCCACTGCTTGCCGATGAAGGCCCACTTGGCCAGCTTGATCTTGTTTTCGTTGATGGGGGTGTAGTGCTTCTGCGGGTCGGTGCAGCCTTCGCCGAAGAAGTGCTCCAGCACGGGCTTGGTGATTTCGTTGTAGGGCGCGCCGGAGGAGCAGAAGTTGATCAGGTGGTGGATCATGCAGTCACGGTTGTACATCATGGAGTACAGCGTGCCGGCCTGCCAGCAGTTTTCGGGGCCGTGGTGGCGGGGATAGCCGTTGTGGCCGATGTTGAAGTTCTTCGCGTGGACGAAATCATAGAAGTTCACGCCCGCCACGTTCTTTTCGGGATCATCCATGCCCCACTTCTCATACAGCCGGTAGGTGCCGATGCCCAGATCGCCGAACAGGCCCTTGCCGGAAGCGATGCGCTTATAGACTTCCACGCACCAGCGGGGGTCGCCGGTTTCCATCAGGTTCCACGGAATCTCGTCCCATTCGCCGGGATAGAGCCGGTCCGCCACGTCCTTGAGGACGCCGGTGGTATAGGCCATGCTGAAGTCCATGTACAGGTTGCCGTAGTTGCACCATACGCCGTAATCGTCCGCCGCCCGGGAGCCCGCGCCGCCCAGGATCATCTTGGCGTCCTTCTCGTCCACGAAGTCGTGGGTGGACTTGACCTTGTTGCCCTCGGCGTCCTGATGGTCGGGATACCACTCCAGCATCTTGATGATGGGCATGCAGGTGTTGGAAACGTGGGTGGGCAGGTCGTATTCGGCCAGGGGGTCCATTTCATATTCGGTGTAGCAGCGCACGGGGCAGGAAGAGCAGCCGCCCTGCTTGACCGTGTACTTTTCCGCGATCTCGCCGAAGTCGAACACGCCCTTGTTGCAGCGGTAGGCCGCCACGTTGATTTGTCCGCTGGGCTGTTCGCCGCTGTCGATGGGACCCTTGGAGGCTTTGTCCCAGGTGATGCCGGGCGCGCCCTGCCAGCGGTTGTTGGTGGCCACGTATTCAGACCAGCTCTGGGCGTGGCAGGGAACGGTGTGGTTGTTGTTGCCGCCCACCAGGTCTTTGATCATGTAGTTGGACAGCAGGCGGACTTTCAGGGGCTCGGCGATCTTCACAGCGCCGGTGCCGCGCACCACCACGGCCTTCACCTTCTTGCTGCCCAGCAGCGCGCCGATGCCAGCGCCGCCGCTGTTGCCGAAGGAGGTGATGATGTTGCTCATGGGCACCAGGTTTTCACCGGCGGGGCCGATGGAGGCGATGTCGAATTCCGGGCCGTTTTCCTTGGCCAGGGTGGCGTTGGTCTCGAAGGTGCCCTTGCCCCAGACGTGGGAAGCGTCCTCGATGGTGACCTTTTCATCCTCGATGCGGATATAAACGGGCTTGTCGCTCTGGCCTTCCAGGATCATGGCGTCATAGCCGGCATACTTGAAGGCGTGGGCGATATGGCCGCCCATGTGGGCGTCCACGATGGAATAGCCCTTGGAGAAGCAGGAAAGCAGGGTGATGTTCATGCGGCCGGAGCAGGGCACGCCGGAGGCGGTCAGGGGGCCGACGCCGAACACGCACTTGGCGTCCGGGCCCAGGGGATCGGTGTCCAGGGGCACTTCGTCCCAGATCACTTTATAGCCCAGGCCCATGCCGCCGATATAAGGCTTATACTTGGGCAATGTATCTTCTTTGGTAATCGCGCCGGTGGTCAGGTTCACGCGAACGATCGTACCCGCCCAGCCGTTGATGCCATTTTTCACAGACATGTTTTGTCCCTCCTGTTTTCGTTGTTATGGTAACGTTGCGTTCATCACATCGCCTGGGAAACGGACACGATGCGGTCCCAGGGAACGATGGACAGCGCGCCGGAGGGGCAGCCCTCGGCACAGGCGCCGCACATGATGCACTTGGAGGATTTATGGGTGACGGGGTTCACCGTGGGCATATGCCAGGGGCAGGCCTGGGCGCACGCGCCGCAGCCGATGCACTTGTCGGTATCCACCCGGCGGATGCCCAGGTCGTCGGCGTAGATGGCGCCCATGGGGCAGGCTTCGCCGCAGGCGGGTTTTTCGCACTGGCGGCAGGTATCCGGGAAGTACACCCAGCTGTTTTCGGTGTACAGGCCGTTGCCGTTGCGGCTGGAATACAGGTTGCGGGTCACCTTCACGCGGGAAATGTAGCTGGAGCAGCAGCCGTCGTTGGTGAGGGTGCAGTTGATTTCGCAGCGCTGGCAGCCAACGCAGCGGTCCTCATCCACCACCAGCAGACCCTGAGGGAACGCCCACACGCGCACCTTGTCCTCCGCCACGGCCTTTTCCGTCACGCCCAGCACGCTCAGCAGCGAGCTGGACAGGGCCAGCCCGGCCAGGCTCTTGCCCGACAGCTTCAGGAACTGGCGGCGCGTGTAGTCCTTGTCCAGGAAGCTCTTGCGGTCCTTTGTTTCAGTCATGATCGACTTCCTCCTTACGATGAAGTTGCAGAGTAGATTCTTGCCCGGAACAAAACAGAGCCCGCCGTTTCTTCCGTTTTTGCCCATACGCAAACAAAACGGAAAAAGCCGCGAACTCCTTCGCAAAAGGCAAGCGCTCCCGTCGCCGGAAGCACTCAATGGTCATGCCGGCCGCAGGGGTCGGGCAGGACTCGGAGTGCTGTTGTTCCAATGAAAATAATACCATACCAATCAGGGTTTGACAAGTGGATAACGGGCCAAAATTGTGCATGATGGAAAAAATCATGCCAGTCGGGAAGGCCGATTGGCATGATTCAATGGCAATGTTTTACAAATTCACTGGAAAGCCGCGTTACTTGTCCACCCGGAAGATGCCGCATTTCAGATACTGGGTTTCCGGCGCGGCGGGAAGGATGGGATGGTCGCGGCCCTGGGTGCGGTAGTCCACCTGGAACAGGTGCACCCGGGCGTCCCGGGCGGCGGAGAGGACGACCTCCTTGAACTGGCCCGGCAGCATGTGCTGGCTGCAGGAGCAGGTGACGAGATAGCCGCCGTCCTTCACCAGCTTCATGCCCCGCAGGTTGATTTCCTTGTACCCCCGGGCGGCGGCTTCCACCGCGGCGCGGGTCTTCGTAAACGCGGGCGGGTCTAAAATCACCACGTCGTACTGCTCCCCGGCGGCGCACTGTTCCTTCAGATAATCAAAGGCGTTGGCGGCGACGAAGCGCACGTTGTCAAAACCGTTGAGGGCGGCGTTTTCCCTTGCGAAGTCGCAGGCGTATTCCGAAATGTCCACGCCGGTCACGTCCGCCGCGCCGAACTTGGCCGCGTGGAGGGCGAAGGAGCCGGTGTGGGTGAAGCAGTCCAGCACCCGCGCGCCTTTCACAAACGGCGCGATGGCGGCGCGGTTCTCCTTCTGATCCAGGAAGAAGCCGGTTTTCTGCCCCTGCTTCACGTCCACCCAGAATTTGACGCCGTTTTCCTCCATCAGCACCCGGTCGGGCACTTCGCCGCGCAGGACGCCGGTGACCTGCTGCAAACCTTCCAGCTCCCTTACGGGCACGTCGCCGCGCTCGTAAATCCCCTTGGGATGCACCTCGTCCATCAGGGCGTCGCAGATCATTTCTTTGTAGCGCTCCATGCCCAGGCACAGGCATTGCAGCGAAAGCACATCCCCGAAGCTGTCCACGATCACGGCGGGCAGGCCGTCGCTCTCCGCGAAAATCAGGCGGCAGGAGCGCAGGTCGGCGAACCGGCGGCGGTATGCCACCGCCCGATGGACGCGGCCCCGGATGAACGCTTCGTCGATGGGCTCATCCTGATAGCTCAGCACGCGCAGGGCGATCTGGGAATGGGGATTGTACGCCGCCATGCACAGGAACCGCCCGTTGCTGGCGGTAACGCGCACGGTGTCGCCGGGCTGGGGGTCGTTCTTCGTGCGGGCAATGTCGCTGCGGAACACCCAGGGGTGCCCCGAATACACCCGCTTTTCTTTTCCGGGAAGCAAAATCACATCTGCCATGGTTCATCCTCCATCCTGCCGCGTGCCGGAACGTTTTCGATCCCCTCTATTATACAGGAAAGAAGAAGGAAAAACAAGGTGACAATTCAGGCATTCCCGGGCGCAGCGCTCTTTTGCGTCCAAAGGGCGTTGGCCCCGGAAATTTTCATGAATAGTAACAGCCATATTGTGAAGGGTAACGGGGCAGGGGCCTGTGCGGCCCCTAAACCCTGCACCAGGGCGGTGACCGCCCTGGACCCGCATGAACGGATAAAACAAAACTTGTAAAATCGACTTGGTTCCCGCTGAAACGTTAGGAAACAACCAGCTTGACGTCGTTGTGCTTCTGGCCCGGCGGCGAAGCCGCCAACCCGGATGCTTTGCATCCGGGGAAAGCCTGGGAATAATCCCCAGGGGAAAGTGAACTTTCCCCCTGGGATTTTCCCGGCTTTCTTGGGCCGGATTTTCCCGGCTTTCTTGGGCCAGAAGCCCTCAAACTTCCGTAAACCCCAGCGCGGCAGGCGGAGGTTGCCGATTAATTCCAACGGCGCAATATCGCCAGGTGCGGGTCCAGGGGGATCATCCCCCTGGTGCGGGTCTGGGGCGCATAGCCCCAGCGTTCTCCCCCCACTTGCTTTTATTTTTCATCCTTCACACCAAACCTGTTATCAAAACAAATGGCAGGATTTACGCCTGCGCACTGGACAAGATGGCAAATGCCCTGTATAATAGGAATGGAAAACAAATCCATTTATACGGATTCGATAGAAGGAGGCATATTTATGCGCAGACGTATCCTGCTTCTCGGTTTGATTCTTTGCATGATGCTTACGCTGTGCGTTCCCCATGCGCTTGCTGCCGGTTACCCGCCTTACGAATTGGATTTGGAGTACGTTCCCAAATGGGGGGAAGGCGATTACATAGCGGGCCAGGTGCTTGCCGGCGGGGCCACGGTCTATTATGAAGGCCTGTTTGTCAAAGCGTTTCTCCAGGTGGAGGGCAGCGACGTCTGGTGGGCAAAGCCTACGGATATCGTGCCTTACGTCCCGGTCTTCGGCGGGCGGTTTGTCATCGGCTTCAACACCGGCGGGGACGACATCCACGCCAGGCGGATCTGCCTGATGCTGGTGCGTTCGCGGGACGCCAGGCTGCTGGACTTTGAACAGGCAAACGCCGCGGCGCTGTGCACGGTCACGATCGACCGGAGCCCTTCGGGAGAAATCGCCCTGTCCCATTCCTATCGGGATGACTATGCCCATGCGGACGATTTCAGCATGGATATCGGCATGAACATCGGCTTCTACACCCAGCCCGGCACAGCCCCCGGAGATCCGCTTACGGAAGCGCATATCGAGGCGATCCTGCGGGCAGCCGCCGCCTGCACCAAGGACGTCCGCTTCTATTCCACCACCGGCGAGACCGCCAAAGCCTATTCCATCGCCAGGACGCTGGGCTTGCAGGTGGCCGCCACCGCCTGGCTGGACGGGAGCGAGCATGACCAGGCCGAGCTGGACGCGCTGATCTGGCTGTGCAATGAAGGCTTTGCCGGCACCGCCGTGGTGGGCAATGAAACGCAGTATGCCAACCGGCTTTCGGAAGAAGCGCTGCTCAAGGATATCGCTTATGTGCGCGCCGGCATCTACCGCTCCGGAATTCCCGTCACCACGGCGGACACGCTGGATACTTTCCTGAACAGCCCCAAGCTCCGGGACGCCTGCGACGTGCTGGCCGTGAACATTTATCCTTTCTGGAGCGGCGCGGCGCCGATGGAGAGCAGCGTGGAGGAGGCGCTCAGCGGCGCGACGGAAAAGCTGTATGAACTTGTCGGGGACAAGCCGATCATCGTTTCCGAAACGGGCTGGCCCACGGAAGGCGCCGAGACGGCGGGATTCGATGGCCAGTGCTTTAATCTGGGAGCCGCCCAAATGCTGACCTCCATGTGGGTTTTCAACGCGAATGTCGTCCGCGTGTATTGGTTCTCCCTGGCGGACGAGCCCTGGAAGGAAGCGGACGAACCCGGCGTCGGCCCTCATTGGGGCGCGCTGGACAAGGACCTGAACGTAAAGCCCGCCGCGCTCGCCATGCTGTGGGATTGCGTCGGGGAAGATACGTTTGCCACGGAGCTGGACGGCGAATGGTTCGATTTTTCAACGGACCGCGGCATGGCGGACGAAGCCGAAACGCCCTGAACAGCCGGTTTTCTGTCCCGCATTGTATTTCTTGCGTATTCTTGATTTTTCTGGTATAATCATAAAATAATCTTCCATCGGGAAGCGGGTGTAGCGGATGTATGACGTGAATTATCTGTCCACGTATCCGTTCTTTGAAAAGCAGCTGGAAATCTTTGGGGCTGTCGCGCTGCATGACGCGCTGACGGGTGTGATCGCACGACCGTTCATACTCGGTTTTGTTCACGCGCTCATCGACGCGGGCGCCCCTTTCACCCTGACGATGATCGACCTGGATAACTTCAAGGACATCAACGACAATTACGGCCACAAGACCGGCGACGCTGTGCTGGCTTCCGTGGGAGAAAAAACACGGGCTTTCTTTGGCACAGACGGGATTGTGGGCCGCTTTGGCGGGGATGAATTTCTGACTGTTTATTTAAAAAGCAACGCTTACGACGATATCCACGACCTGTTTGACGGACTATATTCCAGAACCGACGGGGTGTTCCGCAAGGAGATGACGGTAAACGGCGTGACGACTTTCGTCACCGCCACCGTAGGCAGCGCGTCGTTCCCCGACAACGCCCGGGACTTTGACACCCTGTTCTCCCTGATCGACAAAGCGCTGTACCGGGGTAAGTCCAAGGGCCGCAACTGCTATATCATCTATGTGGAAAGCAAGCATGCCAGCCTGGAAATTCCCAAGATGAGCAAGCGCAGCCTGTACGACACCTTCCGCCAACTGGGCGCTGCGTTTGACGAGGAGGGCAGCGTCCATGAAAAACTGGCCTGGGCCTTCCGGACGATCGAGGAAAACCTGAGGATGCATCGGCTGCTGTGGATCGACGGAAAATATGTGATGCACGACGCGCAGACCGGGGATGTCCTGGGCGTTTATCCCGAAGTGGCGGGGATGATGAAAAACGGAATCTACGCCGCAACCAACTTCAGCGATATGTACAACTACAGCCACGCCCTGGCAGACGCGCTGAAATCAATCGGTATGGAATCCGCCCTCATCATGCAGGTGCATCACCGCCGAACGGAATTCGGGTATCTGGTGGTCTGCCCCGAAGTCCATACCATGCACCTGTGGCAGGACGAGGAAATCGCGGCGATTTATGTACTCTGCCGGATGCTGGCCCAGGAGCTTATGAAGCAGGGGAAATAGAGGGATTAGGCAATAGTGACTGATGACCAACAATTTTATCAATTCAACGTACTCCTAATGCCTATTGCCTAATGCCTAATCACTATTGCCTAAATCATTCCGTGCCTTCTCCTCCCGGGGGAAGGCATTCGTTGATAGAGGGGGAACGCAGATGGAAGCCCAGTTTGAAGCGATGGAAGGCCGGTTGGAAGAACTGACCGTGGCCACGGCCCAGCCGGAAATCATCGCCGACGTGCCCAAATGGCAGGCGATGCTGAAAGAAATGAAGCAATTGGAACCTGCCGTGACCGCCTGGCGGCAGTATAAACAAATGCTGGCCCAGATCGAGCAGGCGAAGGAAATGCGGGCCGACCCCGACCTGGCGGACATGGCGGAGGAAGAATTAAAGGAACTGCTGCCCCGGGAGGAAGAAGAACGGAACCGGCTGCGGCTGTTCCTCATCCCCCACGACCCCAACGACGACCGCAGCGTGGTGATGGAGATCCGCCCCGGCGCGGGCGGCGACGAAGCGGCGCTGTTCGCCGCGCTGCTGCTGCGCATGTACCAACGCTACGCCGAGAGGAAGGGCTTTCAGTTTGAGCCCGTGGACATTTCCACCACCGAGCTCAAGGGCATCAAGGAAGCGGTGTTCACCCTGAACGGCGTCGGCGCGTTTTCCCGGATGAAGTTTGAGTCCGGGGTGCACCGCATCCAGCGGGTACCGGTGACGGAAGCGGGCGGGCGCATCCACACCTCCACCGCCACCGTGGCGGTGCTGCCGGAAGCGGAGGACGTGGAGGTGGAAATCAAACCTGAGGACATCCGCATCGACACCTACCGGGCTTCCGGCCACGGGGGTCAGTATATCAACCGCACCGACTCCGCCGTGCGCATCACCCACATGCCCTCCGGCCTGGTGGTCACCTGCCAGGACGAAAAGAGCCAGCTGAAAAACAAGGAAAAGGCCATGAAGGTGCTGGCCTCCCGGCTCTACGACCTGTACCGCTCGGAAAAGGACGCCGCCTACGCCCAGAACCGCAAAGCCCAGGTGGGCAGCGGCGAACGCAACGAGCGCATCCGCACCTACAATTTCCCCCAGGGCCGCGTCACCGACCACCGGGTGGACCTGACGCTTTACAAAATCGACGCCATCCTGGACGGCGACCTGGACGAAATCATCGACGCCCTCATCCTGAAGGAACAAGCGGACAAATTGCAATCGCTGAGCCTGTAAAGCCGCATAACAGGCTTTCTGCAGTTACGTTCAGGTATTTCCGGGGAACCGCTTTTTGGCGTGGCCATCAGCAGAAAAGCGACATGCTGGTTCCCATCATGAACACAGCGGCGATGATCGCTTCCGTCATCCTTGATGACACGGCGTTCGGATACGACAACTTCCCCATCGGCGCCCTGAACATTTTTCCTGCGACGCTTATCGTTTCCTTGAAGGCGGCCTGGCGGCGGTGAATGCCTTCCGGGGCGAATATAGGAGCAATTCCTCCTGGGCAAGCAGCACGGAGGGCTATATGTATATGCACCTGCCAGGGGTTTTGTTTTCATCATCGAATTGCCTTCAGGATTTCCGGCACAATGATGTCCAGCGATGCGTCGTCCATCATCAGGTCATGCTCGTGGGGGGTTGCGACAATCCGCAGCTTTTCCGCGGAGCAATAGTACTCATAGTTGCCGGCGGAGTATTCCATCAGGGTTTCCCAATACTTTCGGCTTTCCTCCGGGACACCGGCCGGGATCTGCCGGGGCTTGAAATAGGTCGTAGAACCCGGATAGAAGGAAGGAAGAAAGGTCCGCAAATCCTCTGATACATGAAGGGCGTTTGTCACCACGGCTTCCAGCATGCCGTTTTCGCGCAGCTCGGCAAACAGCGGGCAGGTTTCATAGTATTCCCGGCTGAGCTGGGCGCTCATTCCGCTGAACAGCTTCACCAGGCGCTTCTCGCCCAAAGCATGGGAATCCAGCAGGAAAAGATGCCTCACTTCTTCGCCTGCCGCCGTCAGCTGGCAGGCCATTTCATGGGCCACCACACCGCCGTAGCACCAGCCGCCCAGCAGATAGGGGCCCTGGGGCTGACGGCGTTTCAATATCTCGATGTATTTTGCCGCGATGCGCTGAATGCCGTATTGCGCCTGATCCGGATGGTACAGGTTAAAGGGCTCGATCACCGAGAAGGATACCTGATCTTTGATCCTGCCGGCCAGCCGGTAATAGGCTTCGCTGCCCGTATTGCCCGTATGGACGAAAACCAGCTTCGGGCCTTTGTTTTCCGAATACACGCAGATTTCCGGCGGCGCTTTTTTCAGGGCTGCCGCTATTTTTTCTTTGGGTTCGGCATGCTGTTTCTCCGGCTGTTCCGCGAAAAGCGGCTCCTCCAGGATCTCCCGCCATCTGCGGATGGAAACATCGCCGGGGTATTTGCGTTCCAGGATGCCCATGATCCGGGCCAGATAAGCGCGGCGTTTGGCTCTCCCGAACGCGATGCGATGGGTCAGGACATAGAGGAAGGTTTCTTTTTCGGTGTGCGCGGCGATCACCTTCATCAGGCTGCTGTACTGCGGATCCATGGGCGTGTATAAGATCCGGTTCCGCAGTTCGGCTGTCTCCCTGCTCCCGAAGGTTTTCGCCTCGATGATCTCCAGCGGGATTTTCCTGTCGGTGATCACCTGCTGGATGACGGTCACGCCGTGGAACACGATGGCCGAGCGCAGTTCTTCGTTTTCCGCCGCAAGAATATCCAGCGCTTCCCGGAGATCCGCCTGCGATACAACGCTGTCCAGCTGCAGGACAACGACATTTTTGAAGCAGGCCCAGTCGGGGTGGATGATCTGGTCGAACAGCATTTCGTCCTGCCAGGAGGAAACGGGCAGGACTTTTTGAATGCGTTCGCCCCGCTGGGCAAAGCTGTTCCGCACCGTTTCATATTCCTTCGGCGTCCACAACTGTTCCCATACCACCTCCGCCGCATTCGCGATTTCACGGAAAGAGTTCGCCTGCAGCGCCTGGAGGCTTCTGATTTTGATGCCCTGATCTCTCAGCCGCGACGTGAACACCATGGCGGTCAGGGACGTGCCGCCCAGGGCGGTAAAGCTGTCGTCCGGGGTGACCGGTTCATTGATTTCCAGCACTTCCGCCGCGGTGCACACAATGCGGTACATCAGCTCGCTGTCCAGCGCGCTGCCTCCGTTTCTTGCCCGCCTGGGCTGCGGCAGCTCGCTGCGCAGCACCTTGCCATTGGCGTTTCTGGGCAGGGCGTCCAGGCGCACCCAGATATCCGGCACCATATAAGGCGCCAGGTGTTTTTTGATTTCTTTCAGAATCGCGTCCTTATCCAGCTCCTGTTTCCCTTCATAATAGCAGCACAGATGGTCGGTGCCGCCCACCGTCTTTTTGACAACAACGAACGAACCGGCACTGTCGCCTGCGCCTGCGGCTGCTTTGGCGATCTGCGCCTCCACTTCTCCGGTCTCGATCCGGAAACCGCGCAGCTTAATCATATTGTCCGTCCGGCCCAGGAGCACATAACCGCCGTCGGCTGTACGCCTGGCCCTGTCGCCGGTGCGAAACCAAAGGCCGCCGTTGATTTCCACCCATTTTTCCGCGCTGGACGCCGGCAATTTATAATACTCCTTCGCCATAAAGCTGTTGGAGATCAGCAATTCGCCGGTTTCGCCTTCCGCCACCGGACGCAGCGCTTCGTCCACCAGCAGCGTTTTGGTATTGATATAGGGCGTTCCGACGGCGATCATCTGCTCATCGCCGTTGATTGTTTTGGACAGCACGCCGCTGGTTTCCGTGCTGCCGTAGCTGTTGATCAGACGGTTCCCGGGGACATGCGGATGAAAAGCGCGCAGCTTTTCCCCGGCGGCGAAGATCAGGACGCCGCTGATGTCATAGTCTTCCGCCAGGAAAGCCGCCAGGCCGGAGGGAAGAAAGATATGCGTGACCCGCGCCTGACGGAGAAACTGATACAGGGAGGCCAGATCCTTCCGCGCCGCTTCCGGCGCAATGCACACAGCGCCGCCTTTGGCCAGCGGGCCCAGCAGAAACATCTGCGTGCCAACAAACGCGAAGGAGGACATGACGCCGCTGCGGGTGTCCGCGTTCATCTCCGCCCCTTCATGGATGTTCATCCAGTCCGCAAGATGCACGAGAAAACCATGGGAATGCGGAACGCCTTTGGGCTTTCCCGTGGTGCCGGAGGTGTACAGCAGCATGGCGGGGGAAGACGCCGTAAGCGAAGGACTGGAGAAATCCTGCCCGTTTCCCTGCGCCTGCCCGTCCAGGAAGATCACCCGGTCTGCGGGAAAATCCAGTTTTTTCCTCTCCCACAGTTCCCGCACGGTCAGAACCGCTTTGGCCTCGCAATCGTTGAGCATATAGTTCATCCGTTCTTCGGGATAGGCGTCATCAAAGGGGACAAAAACACCGCCGGCCCGGAAAACGGAAACAGCGCCCAGAATGATTTCCTTTGCGTAGGGAACATAAACGGCCGCGGCGTCGCCGGGATGAAGGCCGAGGGCGGCAAGGACGGAAGCAATCGAAGCGCTTCGGGCTTCCAGCTCGCCATAAGACATCTTTCCCCACATGTCCTCCACGGCTGTCTTTGCAGGGAATGCTGCGGCGGTATCATGAATCAGTTCATGTAAAAGTCTCATGATCAAAATCTCTCTTTGTAAAATGATAAGCAAAAATTATATTACACCAAATGTCCAATAAATGTCCAGTATATAGTTCCATCATTCCAATGATTCTTTCCTGAAAGCGGTTGAAAATTGCCTGCAAAGACTGAAACGGAAAGCAAAGGCGGCGTCACCCTGGATGTGGCCGAAGACAGCAGCGAAAAGAAATATACGGAAGAAGTCTATCTGTCCCGGAAGGACGATACGACCTATACCTCCATTCTGCCTTCCAATCTTGCCGTAAAGACGGAAAACGGCATCGTGGGGCCGCAGGGGACGCTCACCTGGAAGGGCGAATTTGAACCCGGCCAGAGCGACAGCTCCGCCTTTGATACCAGCGTGGGCGGCGCGGTATCCGTGCAGGCCGCCTCGCTGGACAGCAAGGCGCTGGTCAACAAGCGGGCTGATATGAAGCTGGATGGTTTCCCCAGAAAACTCCCTGTTCCCTGAATCGTAATCTTCTCCATCAAAAAGATAAAGAAAAAAACAGAAAAAAGTCTTGCGTTTTCTTTTTTTCTGTGGTAATATAGTCGATGCTGATTATCAGCAAGTATCCATGAGGAGGTGAAGGAAGTTGCCCAATATTAAGTCCGCCATGAAGCGCGTGAAGGTGAGCAAAACCAAGAACCTGCGGAATCGTATGGTGAAGACCGGCGTGAAGACCGCCGTGAAAAAGTATCAGGTCGCCCTGACCGAGGGTGTGGCCCCCGCCAGCGCGCAGCTGAGCGCCACCACCTCCGCTATTGATAAAGCGGTTTCCAAGGGCGTTATGCACAAGAATACCGCCAACCGCAAAAAGGCGCGTCTGGCTAAGGCTCTGGCCAAAGCGAACGCTTAATTGCTTGCCTTGCAAAACCCGCTCATGGCGGGTTTTTTCTTTTCTGAAATGAAAGGAGAAAACCCTTGCTATTTCAAGACTTTCAGGATAGAATAAAAAGGAATAATCACTGATTCAGGAGACGCTATGTTAGCCATCGTGGGCC
>CADBCX010000006.1 GCA_902793245.1 uncultured Eubacteriales bacterium
CGAGACCGTGAACGCCATCGGCGGCATCGGCGTGGTGTACTGGGAGGGCGCGTGGATCACCGTCGGCACCAATTCCCGGGAGGAGAACAGTGAAAAGTGGGAGCGTGACGGCTCCGGCTGGGCTGCAAGCTGGGCGGCGGCGTACGACCCCAAGGACGCCGGCAAGTACTACGGCGGCAGCGCCGTGGACAACCAGGCCTTCTTCGACGCGCAGGGGCATGCGATCGAATCGCTCAAGCTCTTCTCACTCGTTCGGACGGGCAATGAGATCGAGCCCGCTGTCGACGCGCTGGAGGACGCGCCGCCGGATCTGTGGATCGACGCGCTGTTCGGCACCGGCCTTACGCGCTCGCCGTCCGGCGATTTCAGCCGGCTGATCGCGCGCATCAACCGCGACCGCGCGCTGGGCGCGAAGGTGCTCTGCGCCGATATTCCTTCCGGGCTGAACGGTATTCCGAAAGCTTTTCGGAACCGGAAGGCCGTTTCGTCCTTCTGTCCGGCGCGGCCGCCAAACATTCAATTGTTATTATAGCATACTTTCCATGAAAAAAGAAACAGTCGGCAAACAAATATTTGAAAAAATTGTCCGCCGCCGCCGAAGGTTTATTTCTTCTTGACTGGATAAAATGGCAATGCTATATTAATGCGTGTTGATAAAGCCCCGGACATGCGCGTTCGGCGTTTTTTCCGCCCGGCTTGGCAAAAAACTGCCCGCGCCCGCATTCCCCCTGGCTTTGGAAACGCAATTTCGCCATTGATATGTTTTGCCGGAGGCGCCTTCCATGTTTGCTTCACTGCTTCTTTCCTGGTATGATGCCAACCACCGCGTCCTTCCCTTCCGGGGCACGAAGGATCCTTACCGCATTTGGGTCAGTGAAATCATGCTGCAGCAGACCCGCACCGAAACGGTGGCGGGATATTACACGCGCTTTCTTGACCGGTTCCCGGATGTGTTCTCCCTGGCAGACGCGCCGGAGGAGGACGTGTTGAAATGCTGGGAGGGGCTGGGGTATTACTCCCGCGCCCGGAACCTGCACAAAGCCGCGAAGGTGGTCGCGGAAAAATATGAGGGAAAGTTTCCCGCTGATCTGGAACTGCTCCGCGCCCTGCCCGGCGTGGGGGATTACACCGCCGCGGCGGTGGCGTCCATCGCCTTTGACATTCCGGCCCCCGCCATGGACGGCAACCTGACCCGGGTGCTGTCCCGCTTCCACGGTGTCCGGGAGGACGTGGACATTCCCGCCGTGAAGCGCCGCCTGGCCGGGCTGGGCCGGGAGGACATGCCGGATACCCGTTGCGGGGACTTCAACCAAGCCATGATGGACTTAGGCGCAACGGTCTGTACGCCCGGAACCCCCGACTGCGAAGCCTGCCCGCTGCGTCCCTTGTGTGACGCCTATAAAGCGGGGGATGCGGAAACGCTGCCGATAAAAGCCGCCGCCAAGCCGCCGAAAGACGTTGCCATGGCGGTGGCGCTGATCACCTGCCGGGGCAGGATTTGGATGACCCGGAGGCAGGAAGCGCTGCTGAAAAACCTGTGGGTGTATCAGCTGACGGAGAATGCTGAAAGCGGAACGGATGTGGAGAAAGCAATCAAGAATCTGGGCATCCGGGCAGGTTATCAAAGCGATCTGGGCAAAGCCCGCCATGTTTTCACCCACCGGGTTTGGAACATGACGCTGTACCACTATGAAGCGGAATCCGCGGACTGCAAGGAAGGCCGCTTTGTCACGCTTTCCGAGATGAACGCCCTCCCCATCCCCACCGCCATGAAAGCGGCAAAGGAGCAGGCGGTCAGGCTGCTCACGCCTGAGATCCTGCCAATGGATGAAGCGCTGCTGCCCGAAGTCGCCGCTGCCTATTCCGCCAGCTGGAAAAAAGCCCATGCCGCCCATTGCGACCCGGATTTTCTGGAAGATCACACGCCTGCATACATGGAAGCAAAGCTGCGGGATTATCTTTCGTGGGGCAATGAAATCTATGCCCTGCGGCTATCGGGGAAAACCGCGGGCGTGCTGGCAATCGACAGGAAGCACAACGAATTGGCCACCTTGTATATCGCCCCGGACTGGCAGGGCCTGGGCATTGGAAAAGCGGCGGTGGCCTTTGCCGTGCGGGAGCTGGATGATACCCGGGCCATGAAGGTCACGACGCTGGCGAAGAACGAACGGGCTACAAGGCTTTATCATTCCTACGGGTTCAGGCATAAAGCCAAAACCAGATTTCTGGACAGAAAACAAACGTTGGCCGAAATCGACTGGCTTCGCAGCCCAACGGGGAAAGGAAAAAAAACAACATGAAATTGCAGCTGCTTGAGCAGTCCTTCACGGTCTGCCAGTTGGACAGGATCGCGGACGCCGACCTGTCCGCGCCTTTCACATTCCTGGCCCGCACGGATGAGGAAATCTCCCTGGTCTGTCCCATTGATCATTGTCCGGCCTGCGCGAAGAACCGCCAGGACGGATGGAAATGCCTGCGGGTGGCGGGCGTGCTGGATTTTTCCCTGATAGGCATCCTGGCCCGCATCGCGGACTGCCTCGCAAAAGCCCGGGTTCCCTTGTTTGCCGTGTCCACCTACAACACCGATTATATCCTGTTCCGGGAAGAACATGCACCCGCCGCCCTGGAAGCCCTGCAAGCGGCGGGGGATGAAATTGAAGGGTAAGCAAAAGCGCCGCGATTGCTCGCGGCGCTTGGTGTATGCAGGGATCATTATTTGGCTTCCAGGGCCTTATAGGTAAAGGCGGCCAGGGCGGCGCCCACGAAGGGACCGACGATGAACACCCACAGCGCGGCCATGGGATCGGCGTTGCCGTTGATCATGGCGACCAGGGCGGGGCCGAAGGAGCGGGCGGGGTTCACGGAGGTGCCGGTCAGGCCGATGCCCAGGATGTGCACCACCACCAGAGTCAGGCCGATCACCAGGCCGCCGAAGGAGCCGTGGTTGGCCTTCTTGCTGGTGACGCCCAGGATGGCGATGACGAAGATGAAGGTCAGCACGATTTCAACCACCAGGCCGGCGATGGCGCTGCCGCCCACGCCGCCCAAGCCGTTGGAGCCGAAGCCGCCGGTCATGTCCTTCACGCCGCCCAGGTTGAAGATCAGGGCCAGGATGCCGGAACCGGCCAGCGCGCCCACGCACTGGGAAATCACATAGCCCACAAATTCACCCGCGGTCATGCCGCCGGACAGCAGCACGCCCAGGGAAACGGCGGGGTTGATGTGGCAGCCGGAAATATTGCCGATGGAGTAAGCCATAGCCACGATGGTGAGGCCGAAAGCCAGCGCCGTCAGGATATAGCCGCCGCCGTTGGCCGCGTCGCAGCCCACCAGCATGGCGGTGCCGCAGCCCAGGATCACCAGCGTCGCGGTGCCGATGCATTCCGCAAGATACTTTTTCATGAATAAAGCCTCCTTTATCTTTTGCGCGCTTTCACGCGCCGGATCATTATATCACGCCTGTGACAGGCACGCAAGCAAAAATCTGTTTTCCGCCGCATGCATTCGACGTCCTCTTTTAATAAATCCCCACGAAGATAATGGCTATGACCACCAGCAGGATATTCCCGGCCGCGCAGCCCGGCGCATAGCCGATGGCGAAAACGGAGCTGTTTGTTTCTTCAGTAAGGGCGTTCAATCCGGCGCTGCAAGTGCCGCATCCGCATAAGCCGCCCAAAAGATCGGCATCGTTTATTTTCAGGACGTGCTTGCCGAAGAGCAGGGACACAGCATAGGGGATCAGCGTCGTGAGCGCTCCGGCGAGAAGGAGAACAAACACCTTCGTTCCCAGCCCGGATAATGAATGCATGAAACTTCCCGAAACATTCAGCGCCGTAACAACAATAAACATATTTAAGCCGATGTTTTTCAGTATCCAGCGCGCGGAAGAAGGGATATACCCATGCTTCGGCCTTGAGTTATAAAACCAGCCCGTAAGCATACCGATGAGCAGCACGGCGGCTGAGCCAAGGGAAAAGGAGCTGATGCCAATAGCGCCGATGATCAGACCCGCCGCCACAAGAAGGGTCATCAGGGGAATGTCTGTTGAATCTCCGTCCTCTTTGATATAACCGATTTGTTTTGCCACATGCGCAATCGCCTTGGCAGAACCGGTAACCGCGATAATACTGTGCTTTTTCAGCGATTGTTTTTGACCGTGATTTCTGAGCAGTATTCCATGATCTGACAGCAATTGGTCCACTTCCGGCGTAAAATCCTGGGTGAGAACGATCTCGCAGTTGATCAGCTTGATTTGGAAATATCTGGAGTCCGATACTTCGTTCAGCCCTCTGTTGTCGGCTGTGTCCAGCGCCTTGATGCTTCTGACCACCTGGATGACATCCCCGGGCTGCAAGGTAAAACCGGAGGAGCCGGTCAGGTATTCGCCGTTTCTGTATACTGCCTCTATCTCCAGCGGGAACTCGTTTTTCTCCTCCATCTCTTCCACGCTCAGGCCGCAGTACTCGGACGCCGAGGTGACTTCATAGGCGCGAACCTGGATCATAGAGGAAGAACCGTCTTCTTTGACCGATTTTTGGCTTGCGGAAAGGCTGTCGATCTTTTCTTTTGTAATGACAAACAGATCCTTGCGAAGCATGGCGGGGCCGATTTTTTTGATGAACAGAATCACGCCGATGGTGCCAAATACATATGTTATTGCATAGGCCACAGAAGCGTTGGCGGATAAAGCCTCGTCCACCACCCCTAACACTGCGCTCTGCGTCAATGCACCGGCAATCAGACCCGCGCCATACCCCGCATCAAGATGGAACACTTTGCTCAACACATAGACCGAAGCCAGCCCCGCAGCGGCAAAAATGACCGACAGGATAATGATTTTCAGGCCCGTTGCTTTCAGGCTGCCGAAAAAGCCGGGCCCCACCTCAAAGCCAATCGTAAAGCAGAACAAAGCAAAGAATATATCCTTTATCGGTCCGCTGACGATCGTATGGCTGCCTGCATCGGCAAAGGCGAACTGCTGGATAAACACGCCGACCAGCAGGCCCACAATCAGTGAACCCGCGGTCGCGCCAACGGTAAACGAACGGATTTTTACCTTGCCCAGGTAATACCCTAAAGAAAGGCAAATGAACAGTGTGACTGTCAGGTTTTTGAGAAGGTATTCCCCGGCTTGGCTCATCTTTTGTATCCTCCTACTGCTGCGGGTGAAAGCGGTTGACTGCGCGGCGAATCCGGGCAATCAGCAAAGGGATGAAAACGTTTATGCAATGCGTTTGAACAGGGTCAGAATGTTTTTGCCGTTTTCATACCGATAGGCCATATCGTCCATTGTCTTTTTGACCAGAAAGATCCCCAGGCCGCCCGCTTTCCGGTCGGCCAGCGAAAGCGACACATCGGGATCCGTCTTTGCCAGAGGATCGAAGGGAACGCCGCTGTCCATGAAAGTGATCTCTGCCATGCGCCCGGCCGCATCAAAGGAAAAGCGCACAGTCGCTTCGCCCGCCTCTTTTCCATAGGCGTAATGGGCGATGTTGCTGAACAGTTCATCAATGGCGACGCTGATTTGCATCTGCGTCTTCATGGGGCAGTCCAGCGCTTCCAATTGCGTTTCAATAAAAGCAGTAACCTGAGGAATGCTTTCCACTGTGGCCGGCAACGTCAATTCTTTCATTCCTGGCCGCCTCCCCTCGCGTCTGATCCTTTGAATTCCAGACACAGCATCGTCAAATCGTCAAATTGTTCGGCGTCCTGAACAAAGTCGTCCACAGCCCTGCGGACGTTTTTCAGAATGCCCTGGGGCGAGGCTTCCGGTTCCCTGTTCAGCGCTTCGATCATTCGATCCGTGCCGAAGAGCTCTTCCTCCGCGCTGGTGGCTTCCGGGACGCCGTCCGTATAAACAAACAACTTCGCGCCGGGCTCCAGTTGGAGTTCGTATTCCCGGTAACGGGCGCCTTCCAAGCCGCCGATCACAAAACCGTGCTTGTCCTTATACAGCTCAAAGCTTCCATCCGGACGTTTCAGCACGGGGTATTCATGCCCTGCGTTGGCGGCGGTCAGCCTGCCGGTGGACAGCTCCAGAATACCCAGCCAAACGGTGACGAACATCTGCGCCTCGTTGTTGGAGCAGATGGCCTCGTTGGTTTTGGACAGAATCTCGGCGGGCGATCTTCCCAGCATGGCGACGGATTGCAGGATGATCTTGCTTGCCATCATGAACAGCGCAGCGGGCACGCCCTTGCCGGACACATCCGCGATCACCATGCACAGATGGTCGTCGTCGATGAGGAAGTAATCGTAGAAGTCGCCGCCCACTTCCTTGGCGGGATCCATGCTGCCGATAATATCAAAATCCGTGCGGTCAGGGAAGGCCGGCACAATATGCGGAAGCATGGCCGCCTGAATCTTCGTGGCCAGGGACAGCTCGGCGCCGATGCGCTCCTTTTCCGCCGTCACCCGCTTGACAGTGTCCACATATTCCACCGTCTTATGGGTAAGCGCCGCAAAGGACTGCGCCAGTTCTTCCACTTCGTCGCCGGTGCGGTAGGCGTCCTCCATCTGAAATTCCAGCTCGCCTTCCCGCAGCGCTGAAATGCGTTTGGTAATGGTGTTCAAAGGCTTTACGATGCGTTTGCCCAGCGCCAGCGCGCCGCCCAGGGTGAACAGCATGATGATCATAAACAGGATGAGGGCGGATGCGCGCGCCTTTTCCATCTTGTCCTGATAGGTGTCCTCCGCCTCGGCCTGGAGCCGGGAAACACTGCTCTTGAGCATGATTTCAGGCTGGTTGGATATGGCCTGGCTAAAAGCCGACAGCAGCACCCAGCCCGTCGTCCGAATGGGCGCAGCGGCGATGTAGTATTCCCCGTCGCTCAGCCTGCCCCGGACAATGCCGATATCCTTTCCCTGCAGCGCGTCGATGACAGTTTTTGCCAGTAATTTGATTCGGGAAGCGCACAGGTCGCTATCCCGGTCACTGTCCGCCATCGGAAACGCCTCCGCCTGCATGGGCAGCACAGGCCGTCCCTTTTGATTGATCAGCAGGTTGTATTCGCCTTCCACCGCGGAAGCGTTCGGCTCCGCTTCCATGTCGTTCAGAAACAGATCTGTGCCGACGACGGCCTGCAATTTGCCATCCGGGCTGTAAACAGGCATGGCGCACTCCACGCAGTACGCGCCGGTGTTGGCGTCCCACTCGCCGTCCGAAAAAATCAATCCGCCCGCCTGCGCGGCCTGCTGATACCATCCGCGCGCGCGGGGATCGTAAGAGCGTATTTTGCCGTCCACAAACCAGCTGGAGGAGCTGTCGCTCACCGACAGGTGAACGCCCTCCGGCATGGCGATATAAATTGTGGACGCTCCGAAGGCGGGGCAAAGCGAGATCATGGTATCCGACAGATTGGCCATCAGCCCCGTCTTGGCGGCGATTGCCGGATCGTTCCCATCCACGCCGTCGGCAAAGATGACCTTGGCGATCCATTTGCCGTCGTCCGCCGGATCGGGCGCGGCATAAGGCCGCGGAGCGTAGTCCTCCGGATGCGCGAACAGCCGCGTGGCGCAGTCCGCCAGAAAGATCACCCGGTCTGCCGCAGCGTCGAAAACCGCGTCGATCTTGTCGGCCGCCGTTTTGTTCGAGCGCTCCAACGACTGCGTGACCACCTGATCCATTACGGAGGAAGTGATCTCGGAAATCGTCTTCTGCTGATTCTCGCCGGATTCGGCGGCCAGACGCGAAAGCATATTGTTCTGGTAGACCGACACAGATGTGAACGCGGCGGTCAGCAGGATAACGGTGAACAGAATCAGGTTGAACACTTTGTTCTGGATACCGCCGATTACCAGATGCTTCAATCGTTTCATATCTACCTCTTGAAATAATTCCTTTGGGGAATAATACTCCGTCCGCGTCGTATCGCTTAGGCAGCGTCGGCGGGCCCGGCGTCAGAAAGTGACGTTCAGGTTTTCCATCGTATCAATCACGACTGTGCAATCGGGCTGAACCCGCTGCATCACCTGCACCATGATGTATTCGGGAATGGCCACGCATCCGCCGGTGTAGGGCTTGGCAGGACCCAGGCAGTGCAGGAAAATCGCGGAGCCCCTGCCCGCTGTGCCGTCCTCGTTAAAGCTGATGTTCAGGCAATACTGATATTGGTATTCGTAATCCACGATATGTTCGCTGTTTTCCATATCCAGATCGGGATAATCGCTGAGCCTGACCATTTCGTTGTAACGCTGGTTTTCGTCGCCGGACCAGTAGGTGTCGTTGTCCGCCTGGGTATAAGGCATTGCGCAGCCGGGATCGGCGGCGATGCCGAAAGCCGCGTTGAAATGATACGTGCCAACGGGCGTCTGGCCGCAGCCTTCCCGGTGATCCTCGTCCAGGCACAGGCCGTTCTTGCCCACATAACCCGGCGTGGACAGAATCTGCTTCCATTGGCCGTTTTCATCTTTTTCATGCATGGAAACGTAAGCCGTGGTCTTGTCCATGGCTGAAGCCGCCACCACAAAGAGCTGGCTGGTTTCCGGGTTTTGGGCGGCGGGCAGGGCTTTCACCCAGTCCGGGGAATCCGCCGCGCGCTGGATAGATGCGTGTAGAGACTTCTCTACGGAAGCCCGGCTCACCGGGAAGGTGAAATATGTGTCCGGGTAGGGCTCGTTTTCCAGGGTAAAGTGCCACCATTCTTCCGCCAGCGGCTTGAACCCGTGACGCAGCATGGCTTCCCGCAGAATCATGCGGTTTTGATACTGCTCCTCCGTGATGCCGGTGTAGTCCGGGTGGCTCAGTTCCCCGAAATAATCGAAGGCGCCGCCCATGTCCACCTCTTTCTCGGAGGTCATGTCAAACAGCGTCAGGTCGCCCGTGCTGCCCCGGCTGTGGCCGGAATGCTCCGCGATGTAACCCAGGGGGAAGAGCACGTCCTTTTCCAGCTCGGGATAGAAATAGGGCTTCATCCGGGTGTCCTCGAAGTCCAGCGCCCAGCGCATGAAATGGGACACCGCCATCTGGGGCCGGTAGGCGTCGAAGATTTTCAGCCGGTAGCCTTGGGCCTTCACATCGTCGCTGACCTCCTTCAGGGCCTGAGCCGCTTCCTTCGTCAGCAGGGCCACAGGCTGCTCGTAGCCGTCGATGCGGTCGCCCACAAAATTGTAGGTGGAATAATACCGGATTTCCAGAATGGCGTCGGGCACGGCGTCCGTCAGCAAGACAAAGTCCGATGCGTCGCCGGACAGATGAACGTCGCTTTCCGCTTGGGCGGCTGTGCCGCACAGCAAAACCAAAGTCAGCAACAGCACGAAAATGATGGTTTTATCCATTGTTATAAACCTCCTGGTTTTATACTGTGAGCTGATCTGCTTTTTTGGCAGGCAGGACTCTCTTTTTTCCGGGGGCTATGGCCCGCTGGGGACAAACCAGAATGCACAGATGGCAGCCAACGCACTTCTTTCCGTCCAGCCTGGGGCGGCGTTTCGCATCCAGGTGAATTGCCTGATGCCCGCCGTCCGCGCAGGAAATCATGCAGCGGCCGCAGCCGATGCAGCGCTCCGGGCTGAATTGGGGGAAAATCACCGTATCCCGTTCCAGGGTGTCGGTTGTGGGGCTCAGGGAATCCAGGCCCAGGCCAACAGCCTCCTTCACGGTTTTCAGGCCCTTTTCGGCCAGGTATAGGTTCAGGCCCGCTTTCAGGTCGTCGATGATGCGATAGCCGTACTGCATCACGGCGGTGGTCACCTGGACGGAGCCGCCGCCCAGCAGGATAAATTCCAGCGCGTCCCGCCAGGTTTCCACGCCGCCCATGGCGGACAGGTGCATCCCCCTGAGCGCCGGATTCTGGCCCAATTCCGCAATGAACCGCAGCGCGATGGGCTTGACGGCGTTGCCACTGTATCCGCCCACGGCGCTGTGTCCATGCACGGCGGGCGCGGCCACATAGGTATGCATATTGATGCCCGTGATGGATTTGATGGTATTGATGGCGGCGATGCCGTCCGCGCCGCCGCGCTTTGCCGCTTCCGCCGCAGGGCTCATATTGGCCACGTTCGGGGTCAGCTTGGCCAGCACGGGGATATGGCAGGCGCGTTTGGCGGCGGCGGTGAAGCGCTCCACAAGCTCCGGCACCTGGCCGATATCCGATCCCAATCCGCCCTCCGCCATGTTGGGGCAGGAAAAGTTGAGCTCCACCGCGTCCGCACCGTTTTCTTCGCACAGCCGGGCCAGCTCGCCCCATTCCTGTTCGTTCTGGCCCATGATGGAGGCCAGGATAAACTTGGTGGGATACTTTTCTTTCAGCCTGCGGAAGATATCCATGTTCTCCGCCACGCTGTGGTCGGACAGCTGTTCGATGTTCTTAAAGCCGATGATGCTGCCATCGCTGCCGGAAACGGCGGAGAAGCGCGGGGAGGCTTCGTGGATGTCCAGCGTGCAGATGGTTTTGAAGCATACGCCCGCCCAGCCCGCGTCAAAAGCCCGGGCGCACATGTCGTAGGTGCTGGCCACCACGGAGGAGGACAGCAGGAAAGGGTTTTCCAGCGGGATGCCGCACAGGTCGCATTTCAGCCGGTCTTCGTTTTCCGGAAGCGACGTTTCGCACTCCGGCTTCACCTGGTAATACAGCCGGTTGACCAGATCGCGGATAGCCACCTCGCCCGCCCGCGCGCAGGCCCGTTCGCAAGGCGCGGGGCAGGTGAGGCAGGGATTCGTTTCCGGCAGGCGCTGGGCGGCGGTCTGTTCATTCAGGAACCAGACGCTCCGCAGCAGGGACGCCGGTTTTACCTTCTCACAAACAGCGTCGCAGGGCGCGTCGGCGCACAGCGCACAGCGGATCATGTCGGAACGCTTTAGGATGGGATGTATTTGCAGCATACTTTCCTCCTTCGGATCGTTTCCATGGGGATGGTCAGATTCTGAATATTTCTTTTCGCTTCAGCAAAACCGTCGCCAGCATTTCTCCAAGGAGATAATAGCCGACGACCTCGCCGATCGCCACATATAGCATGATCAGGTACAAAGGCATGTCAATGCCGTATCCGTACCGAAGCACGAGCGGAATGATGACCGTATTGGCCGCGACAGCGGGGATGGGCACGAGCCAGCGGTTTTTGCGCAGAACATAGCCCAGAGCGGCGCCGATCAGGGTTGCCAGGCTTCCAAACACCACGTCCCACACAATGGCGCCGCCCAGGATGTTTGCCAGAACGCAGCCCACAAACAGGCCGGGAATCGCCACCGGCGTAAACAAAGGCAGGATTGTCAGCGCTTCAGCTACCCGCACCTGCACTGCGCCGAAGGAAATCGGCGCAAAAATCATCGTAAGCGCAACATACAAAGCGGCGATTGCGGCGCCTTGAGAAATCAATAAAGCCGTCTGATTTTTCCGTTTCATTTTCTTCCTTCCGCTTTCGCGCCGGGCGTTTCCCGGACAGCAGCCTTCAAGCTGTCCGCCCGGCTCTGGCTTACGCTATCGTCAGAATATCGCTGAAGCCGGTCACTTCAAACACTTCAGAAACGATCTCGTTGACGTGGATAACCTTCATACCGCCCTTCCCGGCCATGGCTTTATGGGCGGACAGGAGCACCCGCAGACCGGCGGAAGAAATGTAATCCAGTTTGCTGAAATCCAGAATCAGGCTTTCCGCGCCGTCCAGAGAAGAATTCAATTCCTGTTCCAGTTCCGGCGCGGTCATGGTGTCCAGGCGGCCTTCCAGCGCCAGGGTCAGTTCGTTTCCGTTTAATGTTTTTTGAATGGTCATGATTCTTTCCTCCTGTTCGATTTACTGCTTTTGCCGTGAGAATACTGTACAAAACTGAGTCCGATAAAAGTATACCATGAATCAGCCCGAATTGCTATGATAAATTTTTTACGGATGATGATTTCGGATGATTTGACGCGGCGCAGCGTATAGTACTTTTCTTTTTTAAATTCTTAAGATTTTAAAAGAAGAATAGTTGAGAAAAGGGGGGCTGTCTCACAAGGAAACAGCCCCTCTGCTGTGGGTGGGTTCTTTGAGGATTCGTTTTATTCCGCGTTGACGGAAACGATGCGGCCCTGGCCGTAGGGTTCTTCGTAGCCCTCGCCCACGACGCCGCCCAGGGTGCCGGTGATGTAGTCGATGAGCACCTGGTTGTCCAGCTTCACGGACTGCTGCAGCACGTTGCAGCCGGCGAACATGGTGTAGCCGTCGCCGTTTTCCAGCAGCTGATAGTCATGGGAAGCGATCTTGTAGATTTTTTCGGGATCGATAGGTTCGCCGCCCACCTTCACGTTGCGCACGCGGCGTTCCATGGTTTCGTCCACATGGTCGAACATCTGGTTATCGTCCTGCACGCAGGGGGAAGGAATGGTGGAGTCATACTCGAAGGTCAGGCCCGCCACATGGTCAAAGCCGCCAAACTCGCCGGGCAGGGAGTGCACGGACCATTCCAGCGCGTCCAACACCTGCTGGCCGGTGGCTTCGATGACGGTGAGGCTGTTGCCGAAGGGATGCACTTTCAGGATGTCGTTCAGGGTGATGTCGCCCTTCTTGATGGCCACGCGGATGCCGCCGCCGTTGACGAAAGCGATGTCCGCATCACCGGACTGATCCAGGTAAGCGTCGGCGCACAGGTCGCCCAGGTTGGTTTCCGTGCGGCGGATGATACGGATGGCCTTGCCGTCTTCGGTCTTGGCCACAGGATCGTAGATGATCAGATCCGCAGTGGTGGAAGCGACCACTTCCTGCAGCTTGGCGTTCAGCACGTCAGAGGCGGCGGAAACCGCTTCGCTGACGGCGTTCTTCAGGCCCAGCAGCTTGGGCGCGGCGGTTTTCTGGTTCCAGGTATACAGTTCGGCGGAAATCTTGCCGTCGGTGGTGATGGTCACCGCGCCGATATTCTCCATCTTGGTGCCGCAGGCGCTGCGGATGACGTCCTGGCCGTCCTTGTTCTTCATCACAACCTGGTTCGTGTCGTGGGAATGGCCGTCCAGCATGACGTCGATGCCGGTGGTATTACCGAGCACGTCGCTGTACTTCCAGGGGGTGCACTCTTCTTCGTCACCCAGGTGGCCCATCAGGATCACGTACTGCGCGCCTTCAGCCCGGGCGTCGTCCACAGCCTTCTGGACGGCGGCGTACACCGCTTCGCCAGTTTCATCCTGCTGCATGAAGCCGTAAATGAAATTTCCATTTTCATCCTTGAAATACCGGGGCGTGGAAGAGCGCGGGGTCGTGGGGGTGGTGACGCCCACGAAAGCGATCTTCACGCCGTCAAATTCCTTGATGACGTAGGGCTGGAACACCAGCTCGCCTTCCTTGTTGAAGTTGACACTGATGTAGGGGAAGCTGGCCTTCTTGGTCAGCTCCAGGAAGCGCTCCATGCCGTAGTCGAATTCATGGTTGCCGGGAATGGCGATGTCGTAGCCCACGGTGTTCATGATGTCGATGAGGGCTTCGCCCTTGGTCATGGTGCCGATGGGTTCGCCCTGGACGGCGTCGCCGTCGTCCACCAGCAGCACATAGTTATCAGCGGAGAGGCTTTCCTTGATTGCGTACAGTCCGGCGTAGCCCCAGCCCTGGTCGATGCCGCAGTGCACGTCGCTGGTGTACAGGATCACCAGGTTCTTTTGCAGCGCGGGAGCGGCGGCTTCCTCGGCAACGGCCACGCTGACCAGCAGGGCAAGCGCAAGCAGCAGGGTCAATAATTTCTTCATGTTTTTTCCTCCTCTGAACGATTTGCAATCTGCATTGCTGACTCTATTTTACTTCAAAAAGCGCTGTTTTTCAAGAAGCGCGCGCCAATTTCGACAGATTTTGTTCGGCCTGCATCCCAGGATTGTTTCGCTTATTCTCCGGAGCGGCGAATGAGCCGGGCCAGGGTCTCGTAGAGGCGTTCCGGTTCCACGGGCTTGGAGAGGTGGGCGTTCATGCCGGCCTGCAGGGAGCGCTGCACGTCGTCATCGAAGGCGTTGGCGGTCATGGCGATGATGGGAATCGTCTTGGCGTCGGGCCGGTCTGAAGCGCGAAGCGTCCGCGTCGCTTCCAGGCCGTCCATCACCGGCATGCGCACGTCCATCAGCACAGCGTCGTAATACCCTTCGGGATGGCTGCGGAACATGTCGACGGCGATCTGGCCGTTTTCGGCGCGTTCGCCCGCGATGCCTTCCATATCCAGAATGTCGATCAGGATTTCCGCGTTGATTTCCATATCCTCCGCCAGCAGGACGCGGCAGCCCTCCAGCCCGGAAGATGTGCTTTCCGGCTCGGGCGCGCTTTCCCCGGCGGGCTCGCCGTCCGCGTCATGGCCGCGGAGGCTCAGGATATGCTGGATCTCGTGCAGTAGGCTGTCGGTGAACAGCGGCTTGGACATAATGCCGTCCACGCCGATGGCCTTGCATTCGTCCTGGATTTCTTCCCAGCTGTAGCCGGTCAGCACGATGACGGCGGTCTCGCCATGGTCAAAGGCGCGGATGGCCCGGGTCAGTTCCAGGCCGTCCATACCGGGCATCTTATAGTCCGTCAGCACGATGTGATAGGGCATGCCCTGCTCTTTGCGCTTGAGGATCCGGGCAATGGCCTCTTCGCCCGTGCTGGCCAGGTCGGCTTCGATACCGATGGCGTTGGCCACCAGCTTGGCGTGCTCGCAGGCCACTTCGTCGTCGTCCACCACAAGCACCCGCAGGTTCTTTGGCAGGCTGCCGCCGTGCTCGTCGTTCACGCTCCTGCGGGATGATTTCAGCGTGACGGTCACGGTGAAGGTGGTGCCCACGCCCTTTTCGCTCTCCACCTCAATATCGCCGTTCATCATGTTGACGATATTCTTGGTGATGGCCATGCCCAGGCCGGTGCTGCCGTATTTGTTGGACGTGCCGGAATTCTCCTGGGAGAAGGCGTCGAAGATTTTCGGGATATACTCCTTGCTCATGCCGATGCCGGTGTCCGCAATGGTGAAGCGCAGCGTGCAGTAGCCCTCGAACTGGGCGGTCTGCTCCACGGTGAAGGCGACGCTGCCGGGGGACGGGGTGAATTTGACGGCGTTGCCCAGGATGTTGATGAGCACCTGCTTGAGCTTCATATCGTCGCCGATGTAAAAGTCGTTCACATGGCCGACGATGTGGCAGTCAAAGTCCAGGCCCTTGTCGGCGCACTGGCCGTTGATCATCACGTTGATCTGATCCAGGAAATCCCGGAAGCTGAACTCTTCGTTTTTCAGCACCATACGGCCCGACTCGATGCGGCTCATGTCCAGGATATCGTTGATGAGGCCCAGCAGGTGTTTGGCGCTGGCCCCGATCTTTTCCAGCTGTTCCCGGGTGTGGGGCGTCAGGGTGGGGTCTTTGAGCGCGATGTTGTCCAGGCCGATGATGGCGTTCATGGGCGTTCTGATTTCATGGCTCATGTTGGACAGGAAGCTGGTTTTCGCGCGGCTGTTTTCCTCCGCCAGCACCTTCTCCACTTCCATCTGCCTTTCCCGCTTCTGCATGAGCGAATAGATGTAGAAGAGCATCGCCAGCGCGGCCACGATCAGCCCGGTCTGCATCAGGCTGGTCAGCTTCAGGGATTTGGCGATCGCATCCAGCCGTTCCGTCAGGTATCGGGCCACAGGCTTGGTGGCGGTGGATTCAATATCAATGCCCTCGTCCCGCAGCCGTTCGGTGTAATAGGTCTGGATGGGCGTGACGACATCTTCCGTGGTGGCTTCCACGGCCTGGCGCATCCAGACGGTGGAGGTGAAAATGATCAGCGTCAGGAGCACGATCCAGGTCACGGTGGAACGGCCCAGCCTGTGCGTGCTGTCCCTGCGGAACGCGAACAGGAAGAAAGCGAAGCCCAGGATGCCCCACGCGGCCAGAATCAGATAGGATTCCGTGGAAAGGGCGGTCACGTCGATCAGGTGGGGGATGAGGAAATAAAGGATGAACAGCAGGGACACTGCCAGCCCGGCGAAGCCCGTGATGATATACAGCGTTTTTTTCTTCTTCCTGGCCGCCCGGAGCGCGGAGGCGGAAGCATAGGCGTAGGCGATGGTCGCGCCCACGGTGGTCACGTCCACGATCCAACTGACGGCGGTGCGGCCCAGGAAGGGCAGCGGCACGGAAACGGCCAGCAGGAACAGGATGGCGTTGCGGGGCGAACGGTTGCCGTCCAGCCTGCCAAACCAGCGGGGCAGCATATTGTCCCCCGCCAGGGAGTACAGCAGGCGGCTGGAGGCGATGTAATTGCCGATCAGGCCCGTCAGGATGGCCGCGATGGTGGTCAGGCCCAGCAGCGCTTTGCCGAAATTGCCCATCACGGTTTCCGCGGCAAAGAAGGTGGGCAGGCCTTCCACGCCCTCATAGCTGCCCAGATTGCCGATGTATTCCGCCCAGGAGGATACGCCCTCCGGCAGCACGGAAGCGCCCAGCAGGCCCAGCATGGCATAGGCCGCTCCGCTGGTGACTACGGCGACGGCAAGGATCAGGAAGGTTTTTTTGTGGGAGAACCTGAACTCTTCCGCGGAGTGGGAGATAGACTCAAAGCCTACGAAAGCCCAGGGCGCCAGGGCGATGATGGTGAATACGCCTGTAGCGGGATTCTTGTCCGGCGGGAAGTCCGGCTGGAGAAAGCCTTCCTCGCCCGCCCTGCTGCCCATGACGGCGATAAAGCACACCGTGATGCCCACGATCAGCAGCAGCGCCATCAAGCTCTGCATTCGCCTGGCGGCGTTCACGCGCAGGCAGACGACCGCGCCGATGGCAAGGGCGGCGATTGCCAGCAGCAATTCGCCCAGATACACATGGAAGCCCGCGATTTCGTAATGGAAGCCCACCTGGAATACGCCGCCCAGCAGGTTCCGGGCAATCAGCGGCAGGGCGGTGGCGTTGGCCCAGATGATGGCCACATAGGTCAGAATCAGGAACCAGCCGTTCAGAAATCCGTGGTCATAGCCGAAGATATGCTTTGTAAACGAGTAGGCGCCGCCCGCTTCGGGATACTCGTTGATCAGGAAGTGATAATTCACCCCGATAATGAGCATGATGACCGCGCCCACCGCGATGCCGAGCACCGTTCCCAGCGGCCCGGCAATGGGAAGAAAGGTGGTGCCGGGCATCACAAAGGAACCCCAGCCCACGGCGCAGCCGAAAGCCAGCGCCCACGCCCCGAACGGATTCAAATGCCTGGCAAAGCCTTGTTTTTCAGCGCCCTGTGACAAACGATTGTTTCATTCCCTTCTGTTTCATTTGCCGGTTTGCTTCATATCCGCTCAGTTGGAGGCGGCGTAGGCTTCGATGCCCGCCAGGGTGCGCCGGTAAAGCGCGTCGATTTGAGCGATGCGCGCTTTGATTTCGTCGTCCGACAGCCTGCGCGTCGCGCCGGGACGGAAATCCTCGGTGATATCGCCGGCAACGGAAGCCATCTCGTCAAAGCCCAGGTTGGCGCAAACGCCTTTCAGGGCGTGGGCGCTTTCAAAAAGCGCGGTGGGGTCCATGGTCTCCCCGGCCGCTTTCAGCGCGTCGTAGGCGTTGCTGCCCGGGAATTTGCGCACATAGCGGTCGATCAGCTTATCCATTTTCATCACGCGCTGCGCCTGCTCATAGTTGCCGCCGATCTGGGCGTACAGTTCCTGAATGGTCATTGGTCGTTCCTCCTGTCGATTTCAATTTCCCGGATGATCAGTTTTTCAAATTCTTCGGCGGGCAGGGGCCGGGAGAAATAATACCCCTGCACCAGATCGCAATCCGCATTTTTCAGCAGCTGCAGCTGGGTTTCCGTTTCCACGCCCTCCGCCACCACGGGCACGTTCAGGTATTTGGCGATGTCCACCACCAGCTCCACCAGGCGGAAGTCCTTGGTGTTGTGCTCGATATTCCGGATAAACTTCATGTCCGTTTTCAGCACGTCGATGGGCATGGAGGAGATCATGTTCAGCGAGGAATAGCCGGAGCCGAAATCGTCCATTTCGATTTCAAAGCCCAGCTCCCGCAGGTGGTTCACCACGTCCAGCAGATGGCTGGCGTTGTCCGTGTAGGCGGATTCGGTCACTTCCAGCTTCATGTTCTTGTATTCCAGCCCGTTCTCCTCGATCAGGCCGGTCAGCGTTTTCACCAGCATGGGATGGAACACGTCCGCTCGGGACAGGTTCACCGACACCGGCACCACGATGCCGAAGCGGTCGCGCCAATCCGCGATCTGCCGGGCGGCCTCCGCCCAGACGAATTTGTCCACCACGCTGATTTGGCCGTTCCCCTCGAACAGGGGAATAAAGTCGCCGGGGGAGATCATGCCCAGCTCGGGATGCTTCCAGCGCACCAGCGCTTCCGCGCTGCACAGCCTGGGCGGGTCGCACTGAATCCTGTATTTGGGCTGGTAAAACACCTTGAACTGCTTTTCTTCCACCGCGGCGCGCAGGTCGTTGAGCAGGCGGCGGTTGAGCAGTTCCCGCGCGAGCATGTCCTCGCTGTAAAACATCAGGTGGGTTTTGTAATTGCCGCGCACCATGCTGCACGCCGCGCTGGCCCGGTCAAAGAGCAGCATGGGCTCCACGTCCGCTTTCCAGGGCTTCACGCCCATGCGCAGGCGGATGCTGACGTTCCTGGACACGTCGTCCATCTTTTTCTGGAAGCGGTCCAGCAGCGCCTGGTAATCGTCCTGGTGTTTGCAGAAGATGTTGAACCGGTCGGCCTCGACGCGGCTGGCGATGCCCTCCGTTTCCGACAGAAAGGCGCTGATTTCGCTGCCGATGATGCGCAGAATGCTGTCGCCGAACTCAAAGCCGTTCAGCTCGTTCACGGTATGGAACTGCTCAATGTTGATCACAACGGCGTCCATGTGCAGTTCGGGATGGTATTTGTAGATGCGGTTGGCGTATTCAAAGAAGAAGCTGCGGGTGTAGAGCATGGTCAGCTTATCGTGCTCCGCCGCGGAAATCAGCTGCCGCCCCTCGTTCAGCTCAATAATCCTGCTCACGCGGGCGCGGATCACGTCGTGCATGTCGAAGGGCTTGGTGATAAAATCCGCCGCGCCCATTTGCAGCGCCTTCAGCTCGGCGCTCTTTTCGGAGGTGAGCACGATGATGGGAATGCGCTTGAGCTGCTCGCTGCCGTTTAGGGGGACATCACCTCAAAGCCGTCCATTTCCGGCATGATCAGGTCCAGCAGCACCACGGACAGCCGGTCCTGGTTTTCCTCGATTTTCTGCAGCGCTTCCTTCCCGTCGCCGGCATAGATAATATCATAATAATCCTCTAAAATCATCCCCAGAACATCGCGGTTGATTTCCTGGTCGTCCACCACCAGCACCAGCTGCGGGGATTTAATACTCTTGGATTGGATCGTGGTCTGTCATCCTTTCCTTCCGTGGCGCTTGTCGTCCGCTGTTTTTCAGGCTGTATCCCGCCCGGACGTATCTTTTATATATTTACAGCCTCCATCCGCTGGCTTTCGGCGCTTTCTCCCGGCCGCTCTCGATCTTTTTGCGCTGCGCGATTTGCTCCCGGATGGCGCTGTAGAGATGGTCGGGATCGGCGGGCTTGGCCAGGTGGGCGTTCATGCCCGCTTCCAGGGAGTGCTGCACATCCTCCTCAAAGGCGTTGGCGCTCAGCGCCAGGATGGGCACGGTTTTCGCGTCCGGCCTGTCCAGGGCGCGGATGATCCGGGTGGCGGCCAGGCCGTCCATCACCGGCATGCGCAAATCCATCAGAATCGCGTCGTAGGTGCCCGGGGGATTTTCGGTGAATTTTTCCACGGCCGCCTGGCCGTTTTCCGCCCAGTCGGAAGCAGCGCCCTCCAGATCCAGCAGATCGGCCACGATTTCCGCATTCAGGTCGATATCCTCCACGATCAGGATACGGCGGCCTTCCAGCGATACTTCTTCATGGTTTTCGGCTTCCGGCATCTCCTGCCGTTCCGCCGCCGTCAGCGTGACCGTGACCATAAAGACGCTTCCGGCGTTTTTCTCGCTGGCAACGGCGATGTCGCCGTCCATTTTCTCCGCGATGCTCTTGGCAGTCGCCAGCCCCAGCCCGCTGCCGCCGCAGCTGTCGGCGCTGTCTTCCTGGGCGAAAGCGGTGAACAGCTTGGGAATGGCTTCCCGGTCAATGCCGATGCCCGTGTCTTTGATCGTAAAGCGGAAGACGCGTTTTTTCTCGTCGCTTTCGGTCTGCTCGGCGGTAAAGGTGACTTCCCCCGGAGCCGGGGTGAATTTGACCGCGTTATCCAAAATATTCAGCAGCGCCTGTTTCAGCTTGTCTTCGTCGCCGCAGACGGCGTCGTCCATCTGCCCCTCCACGCTGCTGCGGTAGGTCAGGCCCTTTTCCTCGCACTGGTTTTTGGCGATCACGTTGACCTCGTTCAGCATCCCGCTCAGGGAAAAGGGCGCTTCTTCCAGCGTCAGGCTATTGGAAACCACACGGTTCATCATCAGCACGTTGGTGATGAGCCCCATCATATGCTGGGCGCTGAGGCGAATATTGGTCAGCCGGTCAGCGGTGTCCGGCTGGAGGGAAGGGCTTTTCAGCGCCAGGGTCGCCAGGCCGATGATGGCGTTCATGGGCGTGCGCATTTCATGGCTCACGCTGGCCAAAAAGCGGGTCTTGATCCGCCCGCTCTCTTCCGCCGTCAGCAGCTCCGCTTCCAGCTTTTCATTCTCCTCAAACCGGTTGGCGATCCGCTGGATCAAGCGGAAAATGACATATACGAAAATGCTGCCGCCGAACAGGATGCCGGACATCACCAGGTCGGGCTGCCCGAAAATGCCCACCACAAGGTATCCGATCAGGAACATCACCAGCAGGACAATCGGGAAGTTCAATGTGGCGCGCTCTTTTTCCCAGTTCTTTTTTTCCTTGAGCCGTTTTGCAAAACGGATATAACTGTATACGTTATACACCATCAGCGCGCTGCCCAGGTAGACCATCCCATATATCGCCCATGTCAGCATTGCGTAAACTCCTTTGCAGGTTGATTTTCGACGCGTCGGTGGCTTTTTGTTTCAATGAAACGCCCGGAAGGGCGTCCCCTCTCCTCGCTTCATTCATCCGGGAATCTATACTTCCACATATCTATTATATTTCATCACCGCGCTTTTTTCAAGGACTTTTCGGGAAATAGCGGGCGAACAGCGCGTATCCCTCAGCAAACGCTGAACGGTCGCGAAGAAATTGTAAATTGGCAATCAATAACATAGACGAAAAAGCATTTTTTTGGTATACTGTGAGAACATGGATATTTTTGCGGATTAAAAGCGGCTGGAAGGAGGAGCAATGCGAATGTCCGGCGAGGCGTATGAAATCCTGGCGCTGCTGATGCGGTATGTGTTTGCGCTGATCGGCGCGCTGATTGTGTTCCGCTCCTTCATGTGGCTGCGGAAGGACGCGCGGGCGTACAGAAAAGAAATGCGTTCCCTGCCGGATGCCGGGCTGATCGGGGAAATGGTGGATCTGGACACCGGCAAGGCCCAGCCGCTGCCCCGGGAGGGCGTGATCGGTTCCTCCCGGGAGTGCGATATCCGGGTAAAGGGCGACGGCGTGCTGCGTCGCCACGTGCGGTTCGAGTTTGTGGACGGCAAGGGCCTGAAGCTCATCCCGGCGCGCCGGGGGCTGACGCTGCTGAACGGCGTGGAAATGCGCGGCCCCGGCTGGGCGCTGCACGGAACGCAGCTGGGCATCGGCAGCCATACGCTGCGGGTGCGGCTGTTTGCGGGGCTGAACGTACCCATGCCCGCAGCGTATCCCGAGCCCGACACCATCCTGGACGCGGAGGACGAAGAAATCCCCTGGACGAATATCACGGTGGAAAACAGCTATTACCTGCCGGAGGAACAGCCCGCCGACGCGGTGCCCTTTGGGGAGAATCCCGATTACGACGGCGGCTATGACGAGGACGGCCAGATGACCTGGCAGTATGCTTATTCCCTGGAGGAGCTCCGCCAGGAGCAGGCGGCGCGGCAGTGGATCGACAGCCAGGAGGACGAGGAAGAACCCAAGCCGCGTGACCGCCGCCGCAGAAGGAGGGGCCGCCATGAGTGAAAAACCGAAAAAGCGCGCCCATGAACCGGGACGGAACACGCTGCTGGCCATGATGGCGTTCTTCTTCCTGGCTTTTTTCCTGTTAGCTTTAAAGGATGGAAAATGGGAAAGCTTCGTCCTGTCCGCGGTGGTGCCCGCCATCATTTACCTGGGCACCGCGGGCATTTCCCATCTGTTCCCCTCCGACCGGCTGCTTTTGTCCCTAACCAACTTTCTGTGCGCCCTGGGCGTGCTGGTGCTCTACCGCCTCAGCCCCACCCGGGGTATGACCCAGGCCTTCAATTACGGTGTGGGTGTGGGCTGCATGATGCTGTGCGCCATGCTGGTGCGCTATGTGCGCAGCTGGAAATGGCTGACGGTGCTCATTATGCTGGGCAGCATCGGCCTGCTGGCCCTGCCGCTGGTGATCGGCAAAGAAACCAACGGCGCGAAAAACTGGTTTTATATCGGCGGCTCTTCCGTGCAGCCCAGCGAGGTGGTGAAGCTGGCGCTGCTGATTTCCGTATCTTACCTGCTGAGCCAGCGCAAGGTGTTCCTGAGCCTCGTGTTCGCGGGGGCCTGCCTGCTGATGCTGATGCTGCAAAAGGACCTGGGCACCGCGCTGCTCTACTTCGGCGTGACCTTCATCCTGCTGTACGCCGCCACCGGCTCCGTTCCCCTGATGATCGGCGGCGTGGCGGGCGGCGCGGCGGCGGCGGTGCTGGGCTACCAGATGTTCGCCCACGTGAAAAAGCGCGTGGCCATCTGGCTGAATCCCTGGGCGGATTCCGGCGGCGCGGGCTACCAGATCGTGCAGAGCCTGATCGCCATCGTGAACGGCGGGGCCTGGGGCGTGGGCCTGGGCTTGGGCAACGCCCAGGTGATTCCGGAATACTACAACGATTTTATTTTCTCCGTCATCCTGCATGAATTCGGCCTGGTGTTCGGCCTGGTCGTGCTGTGCATGTACCTGTTCATCATCATCCGGGGCGTCATGATCGCCCGGCGGTGCCGCACGGTGTTCCACGCGCTGCTGGCGACGGGCTGCGCCTCGCTGATCGCATTGCAGACCTTCGTGATCATCGGCGGAAACATCAAGCTCATTCCCCTCACCGGCGTCACCCTGCCCTTTATCAGCTACGGCGGCACGTCCATGCTGTGCAGCCTGTGCGTGATCGGCCTGCTCCAGGGCGTGGCCAGCCGCAACAAAGCAGGCGTGAAGGAGGATCGGGAGCTGGCGATGCAGGGAGGTGAAGCGCCGTGAAGCAGCTGCAAAAGAACATCCGGCGGGTGGCGATTTTCCTGTGCGCCCTGTTCGTGCTGCTGGCCGCCTGGGGCGCTTACAGCCTGCTGACCTATGGCAATCGCTGGTTCGCCTCCTCCGCCAACACCTTCATGCGCACCCGGAAAAAGAACGTGATCGCCGGGGATATTTTAGACCGGAACGGCGTGGTGCTGGCCACCTCCTACAATGGCCAGCGCATCTACCAGAACGATTTGAGCGCCCGCAAGGCCACCGTCCATGTGGTGGGCGACAGCGGCTCCAACGTGAACAACAGCGCGGAGTCCTTCTTTGCGTCCTATCTTTACGGCTTCAATTCGTCCTTCCTGGAGCGGCTGTCCTTCGCCCTGCGGGGCGAGCAGCGGCGGGGCGACGCCGTGCGCCTGACCGTCGACTGCCGCCTGTCCACGTATATCGCCTCCATTTTCCCCAGCGGCAAGGCCGGGGCGGTGGTGGTGATGAACTACAAAACGGGCGAGGTGCTGTCCGAGCAATCCTTCCCCACTTTCGACCCCCAGAACATCACCGCTTCCGTGAAGAGCGACCCGCAGAAGCCTTTCTTCAACCGCGCCATCCAGGGGCTGTACACCCCCGGTTCCACCTTCAAGATGGTCACGGCGGCGTCGGCTATTGAGAATTATACCAATTACGATTCCATTTCCTTTGACTGCACCGGGCAATTGACCCTGGGGAACCGCATTATTACCGACGCGGGCACCAACCTGAAAGAGGACAAGCTCACCAAGCACGGCGTCATCGACCTGAGAAAAGCCTTCCAGGTGAGCTGCAACAATTCCTTCGCCCAGCTGGCCCTGCAGCTGGGCGATACCAGGCTGCGCAAAACGGCGGAGGACTTCGGCTTCAACGACAATTTCCTGTTCCGGGATCTGGTGGTGGAAAACTCTTCGTACCCCACCTCCAACCGCAACGACGGCGAAATTGCCTGGACCGGCGCGGGCCAGAGCGCCCTGACCGCCTCGCCGCTGCACATGTGCATGATCGGCGCGGCCATCGCCAATGACGGCGTGATGATGGAGCCCAAGCTGCTCATTTCCGCCACCGCGCCCAACGGCACCCAGCGGGCCGGGCTGACCGCCAAGGTGTACCGCAAGCCCCTCACGCCGGAGCAGGCCGCCGTGCTCAAGGAGTATATGCGCGCCGTGGTCACGGGCGGCACGGGAACCAGCGCGAACATCAGCGGCAGGAAGGTCTGCGGCAAGACGGGCTCCGCCGAAATCGACGGCCAGGAATTCACCAACGCTTGGTTCGTGGGCTTCCTGGACGAGACCTCCTCCCCCTATGCCCTTTCCATCGTGGTGGAAAACGCCGGGGGCGGCGGCAGCGTGGCCGCGCCCCTTGCGAAAAAGATTTTTACATGGATGCTGAAAAATGGATTTATTCAGTGATTTTTCTTCCATACTTGACATATTTTGCGCATGGTAATAGAATAGCTCTGTAAACAATTCTGATCGGATGGGCCGTCCTTCCCGTCCGATAAAAAGGGGATAGACGGTTGCGGGGTGGGCGGCGTTACCGGATCATATTTGCCACAGCCGCGGCGGCGCTGACGCTGTTGCTGCTGTTTTTCGGACTGAAATGGCTGGAAAACCGCGGCAGGAAGCCTGAAACGCGGGGTGACCTGAGCGCGCGGTACGAGGATCAGACGGTGACGCTGAACGGGAAAACCTATCGCAGGCGGCAAAACCTGACGATCCTTCTGCTTCTGGGCATCGACCAGCCCGTCCGGGATTCCGATGAGATCGACGATTTCCACAGCGGCGGCAACGCGGATTTTCTTCGCCTGATCGTAATCGACAACGCGGAAAAAAGCATATCCCAGATTCAAATCGACCGGGATACCGTCGCGCCGGTCACGGTGCTGGACCTGATCGGCCGGCGGACGGAGACGCGGCCCATGCAGATCGCCCTGTCCCACAGCTATGGAGATGGGAAGAAGCAAAGCTGCGAGCTGACGGCGGAGGCGGTGAGCCGCCTTTTGCTGGATACGCCGATTGCCTATTACGCGGCGCTGAACCTGGACGGCATCGCCGCCCTGAACGATTTTGTCGGCGGCGTGGCTGTGCCCATCGAGGACGATTTCAGCGCCGTTGACCCGGCCATGATCCGGGGAACCACCGTGCGGCTCACCGGGCGGCAGGCGGAGACCTTTCTTCGCAGCAGAGCCGATCTGCCGGTAAACACCAACGCGGCGCGCATGGCGCGGCAGCAGGTTTATCTGGAGGGGCTGGCGGAGATCATTCGCGGAAAGCTCGAGGACGATTCCGAATACATCGGCGCGCTGCTGGACGCCCTGTCGCCGTATCTGGTGTCCGGCATGAGCCGTTCCCAGATGGGCAGCATTGCTTATCGGGCAAAGGACTACCTGCGTCTGCCCCTGATTCAGTTGCCCGGCACGCATGAAATCGGCGCGGCGGGATACGTGGAATTCCATCCCGACGAGCAGGAGCTTTCACGGATTGTGGCGGAGACATTTTACCGGCAGGCGGAATAGCGCCGCGGCAACGGAACGAGGGGGCGATAGGGATGAAAAGAAAGCTTTGTTTTATTCTGACAGTCGCGGTTTGTCTCTTTTCCGTCTCTGCCCTGGCGGCGTCTTCTCCCATGCTGGAAAGCTTTGCGGGAAGCGGCATCAAAAAGAAGGAGCCTGCGGGCAAGCTGCAAAAAACGCTGCTCAGCGTTATGAGGAAAACGGGAAGCACCCGGCTGGCGGACATCATCACGGAAAACGACAGCTTCGTGGATGCGGAAGGAAATGCGGCGCCGGTGCGGGACGCGGAAATCGAAGTGATTTTCACGCCCGACGTGTACCGGGTGAAAAAGGACGGCACCGCCGATTTTATCATGCAGCTGGCGGACGTGCGGGCTTTCAGCGAAAAGGAAGCCGCCGTCGTGGTGGGCATTCCTCAGGGAACCGATGAAAACGCGGGCGTCAAATATATTGAAATCCCCGCGGAAGTACGGGACGGAAAAGTGCAGGCGGTCTTTCCTGCCTGGGCGGTGGCCGAAATGCGGCATTCCATTTCCTCCGGCTGGAACTGCGTGTGCCTGGTCGTGAGCCGCGATTATCAGCCGGCGCCCGATGGATTGATGTTTGAAATACCGGCGGAGGAAGACGCTGTTTCAGTATAAAAATGCACTCGGAAAATGGGGGACGTGACGCATGACGGAAAAGCGGAAATCCTGCGACGCTTTCGACGGGCCACGGAATGACGCCGCCCTCCCGGCCAGCGTTCGGATGATCAACCTGCTGGATTTGTGTTACCGGCTGGCTGCGGGCTGGAAACTCATCGTGTGCTTTGCAGTGGTGTGCGCGCTCATCGCCGGGGTGTACACGATGTATTTTGTTACGCCGATGTATCGGGCCACTTCCATCCTGTATGTGCTGAGTCCGGAATCCATTCTGAACATATCCTCCCTGCAGCTGGGCACCGCCCTGACCAGCGATTACATCAAGGTGTTCGATATGTGGGAGGTGCATGAAGCGGTCATCTCCAGGCTGAACCTGGATTACACCTACGCACAGATGCGGGAGGGCCTGACCGTCACAAACACGCCGGGCACCCGGATGCTGGATATCTCCTTCACGTCCCCCTCTCCCGCCGAGGCCGCGGCGATTGCCAATGAATATGCCAGGGTAGCCAGCGAATATATTCAGGAAACCATGGCGACCGACAAGCCGAACACCATGTCCCAGGCGCTGGAACCGGCCAATCCCGTCAGCCCCAGCCTGTCGCGGAACGTCCTGATCGGCTTTGGGCTGGGCGCCGTGCTGGCGGCGGGCGTCATGACTGTGCGCTTCCTGACGGATGATAAAATCAAAACCAGCGAAGAGATCCGGGAATGCACCGGCCTGGCGACGCTGGCTGTGGTGCCCGTGGACGAAAGCGCCGGGACCGAACCGGATAAAGGAAAGAAACAGAGGGGGAAAACGGAGTGAACAGTCTTTCCATCAGCCGCTTTCCGCCTCTTTCCTACCCCTGCGGCGAGGCGGTCAACATGCTCTGCACCAATCTGTCCTTCTCCGGTGAAAACGTGAAAACCGTCATGATCACCAGCTGCCACGCTTCCGAGGGAAAAAGCTATCTTTCATTGAATATCATGCGCACGATGGCGAAGCTGGGCCGCCGGGTGGCGATGGTCGACTGCGACCTGCGCCGCTCCTCCATCATCGAGCACTATGGCATCCGGTTTTCCGGCGGCGGGGAAGCGATGGGCCTGTCGCATCTGCTGGCGGGAATGACGGACGAAGACAGCGTGATCTATGAAACGGATATTCCCGGCGCTTATCTGGTGCCCGCGGGCAGGAATGTGAACAATTCGCTGCCGCTGCTGAATTCCAGCCGTTTTCAGGCATTGATGCGCAGCCTTGCCGAGCGCTTCGATTATGTGATCGTTGACGCGCCGCCGATTGGCATGGTGATCGACGCGGCGCAGATCGCCAAATACTGCGACGGCACCCTGCTGGTGGTGGGCTATAATTCAGTGCGGCGGCAGGAATTGATCGACGCGAAGGAGCAGATCGATCAAACCGGCTGTCCCATCCTGGGCACGGTGATCAACATGACGGAATACGACGGATACCTGAGCAGGAAATACGCATACAAATCCTACTATTCCCACTATGGGCACTATCAGAAAAAAGGGGAGAGAAAGGACGGCCGCCCCAGCAGGAAGCGCTGAAATGCTTGCCGGGACGGCAGGAGCAATAAAAGGACGAAGGAGGTCGCATGTATAAACTCGAACTGCATTGCCATTCAAGCGAGGTCAGCGCCTGTTCCAATTGTCCGGCTGAAGTCCTGATCCGCCGGTACAGGGAAGCGGGATACCATGGGATCGTGAGCACCAACCATATCAACCGCGGCACCTACAGGAATATGGAAGATTGCTCCTGGGAAGAAAAAGCGGATTATTTCATGCGGGGATATCACCTGCTGCGCGAGGCCGCGCCAAAGGATTTTGATGTGCTCCTCGCCTGTGAAATCAATTTGACGCCTGTGGGCTGGCCGGCCTATATCCCCAACGATTATTTGATTTACGGCATCACCGAAGACTGGCTGAGGAAAACGGGCGACATGCGGGACATGAGCCTGGAACGCCTCAGCGCCAGCGCCCGGGAAGCCGGATGCCTGATCGTCCACGCCCATCCCTTCCGCGAGGGTACGGTGATGATGAATCCGGACCTGCTGGATGGATATGAGATTTACAACGGGAACCCGCGCCATCATTCCCATAATGATCTGGCCGAAGCCTGGGCCGGAATGAACGGGAAAATCATGACCGCGGGATCCGACTTCCATCAGCCGGACGACCCCTGCTGCGGCGGGATTGAAACCGAAATGCGGATACGGGACAATGAAACCCTGCTTTCCGTGCTTCGCGGCGGACAATACCGCTTCCTGCGGGAAACAGCCTGAATAAAGAGGGAGGTAGATCATGACGAAAAAATGGATTTCCTTGCTGCTGCTTGCAGCGCTGCTGTGCAGCCTGTGCCCCTTTGCCCTGGCAGACCAATTGACGGAGCCCCTCAATGCGGCCGTCCCGTTTGGAATCGCTCATTCAGAGGAGGCCGGCGGTTTGGCTGTTTATCCATCCGCGAATGCGCGGAACAGCATAGACAAATTGCAGGATTATCAGCTGTGCGCCATCCTGTCGACCCAGGGAACCGGCAAATCGCTCTGGTACGAAATCCGGTATATCAGCGGCAATAAGATCAAGGAGGGCTATCTCAAAGGCAGCGCGCTGTATCCGCTGACGGTGGCGGGCCTGATTGCAATCACAGCCGACGCCAAAGCCGCAGAAGCGCTGAGAACGCTCGGCAGCGCGTCAAACGCGGACGCGTTTGTCAAGACTTCGGCGGCCACGCCCAAGCCCACCGCCACGCCGAAACCCTCCGCTGCGCCCAAGCCCACGGTTACGCCGTCTTCCGGCAGGAAGAAGTATGTGCTGAACACGAAGACCATGAAATTCCATGTGCCCAGCTGCGGCGAAGCAACCAGAATCACTGACGAAAACAGGAAGAATACCACCACCACGCGGGAATCCCTGATCGACCAGGGCTATACGCCCTGCCAGAAGTGCAATCCCTGAGCACGGCGCTGATTGGAAGCTGCCGAAAAAACGGGAAGGAACGCATCTGCCGGCGAAAGACACGGGGCGAAGAAGAAAAACCCTGCACGATGCAGAACAGAGATTACGGAATCAATAAAAAATTAGAGGAGGAGGAGGAGAAAGACAAATGACACCCAAATGCTTTATCATCAGTCCGATTGGTGAGACAGGTTCAAAAATCCGGGAGAACGCGGACGACCTGCGGGACTTGATCATCAAGCCCGCGATGGAATTCTATGGGTTCGAGGTCCTGAGGGGAGACCACCATTCTGAGGCGGGGCAGATCGATATCGACGTCATAAGAGCCGTGCAGGAGTGTGAGGTGTGCGTCGTTGATGTCAGCCTGCCGAATCCCAATGTATACTATGAGTTCGGCCGCAGAGACGAAACCGGAAAACCCATTATTCTGCTGAAATCAAAGGACAGCGAGGAATTGCCGGTCGATATAGCGACCCGCCGCTATATCGAGTATGACTTGGATTCCCGTCACGGTATCCGGGACGCGATCACACAGCTGAAAAGCTTTGTGGAGCCGATTGTAAAAAATGGTTTTGAATCAAATAACAGCGGCGCTTCCCTTTTTGAAATCGCAGAGGTACTCAAACGCCTGGAGCGGAAGATTGACCGGATTGAGAAAAAAAGCAGCTCACAAATCACGCCTTCCATTGATCCTGTAGGCGTAGATAATTCTGATGCGGATCCAATTGATCTGTTCAAGCTCTCTCTGCGCCAGCATAATATCCCGATGGCAGAAAAAGCGATGGAGCTGCTTTCTTACCGGATGGAAAAGCTGCGTTGGCTGGATCAGGTAGTAGAACAGGTAGCTGCCATGGGTTCCAAGAGAGCTGGAGACATCATGATCGAGAATGCTTATGAGTTTATTGACAGCTCAATCTCTTTCCATGATAAGATTGATTTTGTCAGCTGTCTGGTCTCCAATCTGTACAAAACAGACAGGGAACAAGAAAACCTTGATCTGGTGGAAAGCATTTGCAGGACGCTGAAAAAAATATCCGGCAACGAGAGCGCGAAGGATCGGGTGCAGCCTTATAATCAGCTGAATCGGCTGTATTACGGCATCTACATTGAAACGGAAGATGAGAGCTGGCTGCAAAAGTCAATTGATGAACTGAAAATGGCCATAGAAATTGACGACACCTTCAGCTTCCTTTGGTATAATTTGGCCATTTGTTTAAATCGACGCGGCCAAGGGAGTGATCTGGAGGATGCGCTGAAGTATGCACTCCGGTGCGTAGAGCTGGATGGAGACAGAATGGACGATGACCATCTGGAGACAGTGTGCACTTTACTGCATAAAACCAATGATCCGCGCCTGTCCGATTATTTGAGCATGCTGGAGAAAGTCAACGGGATTAAAGCCCAGCTGCTGCGGTCAAAACTTGGAATCTGACAGCAGCTTGATTTCTCGCTGCCGGAGACAATAAGCTGCTGTACCGGACGACTGCATTTTTGCTCTGATTCCGGATACAGCGGCTTTTTTGCCGTATGTGTAAGGCATAAAGGCAAAGGAAAGCCTCTGTATCAGGTAACGAGGAATTCTCCGGGGAAAGCCATTCTTTGGATGTCAAAGCAGGTTTCCCCCGGATATACCTGTATGTGTATGGCAAGACAGTCATTGAAAAAAATTGGCCGGCAGCCTCCAAAATATATTGCATCCGGGGCTAAAATATGATACCATTTGATCAAAGGACCAAGCGCGGAAACTGCTTGGCGAAATACATAAAGGGAGGATTTTTCACCATGAAAAAAATTCTGGCTATGCTGCTCGCGATGATCATGACGCTGTCCCTGTGCGCCACCGCACTGGCCGTGAACGAAGACGTGGAAGGCGAACTGGTCATCTACTCTTCCATGTATCAGTTCGTGATTGACATGATGGACGAAGCCCTGAAAAAGGAATTCCCCAACCTGACCCCCGGCAACGACGGCAGTTTCTTCTTCTATGGCGGCACCAGCTCCCTGATTCAGAAGCTGTACGGCGAAATGGGCCCCGACAAGACCGGCGACCTGGGCTGCGACATGATGCTGGTGGCCGAGCCCGCCCTGAGCCTGGAGCTGAAAGAAGCGGGCTATCTGGAGCCCATCGAAATCGAGAATCCTGACCAGCTCCTCCGCTTCCCCTATGACGCCGAGGGCTATTGGTATCCCGTGCGCGTGTGCAACATGGTGCTGGCTTACAACCCCGAAATGGTGGATGAATGGGCCGCCAAGGGCGTGAACATCCCCAAGACCTTCAAGGACTTCGCCACCGATCCTTCCCTGAAGGGCTACATCTCCATGGGCAACCCCATGACCAGCGGCACCACCTTCGCCGCAGTGGCTTCCCTGATTCAGGATAACCACTACGGCAAGGAATTCCTGAACGGGCTGGCCGCCAACGAAGTGATGATCGAGTCCGGCTCCACCGCCCTGACCAAGCTGCAGACCGGTGAATGCGCCGCCATCATGATTCTGGAAGAATCCGTGCTGAAGGTGCTCAAGGAAGCCGACGACGCCGGCACCCCCATCACCAACCTCAAGTGCATCTACCCCGAAGACGGCGTGATCCTGATTCCCTCCACCGTGATGACCGTAGCCGAAAGCCACAGCAAGAACGTGAACGTGGAAGCCTGCGAAGCCGTGGAAAAGTGGCTGCTGAGCGAAGAAGCCCAGAAGCTGATCCTCCAGGGCTATATGCATTCCGTGTTCGCCGGGATGAAGGAAATCCCCTATGACTCCGTGGACACCGACGGCCTGATCGAAAAAGACCTGGGCGTGGACTGGGAGAACGCTTACCAGAACCGCGAAGCCATCAACACCGCCTGGACCGAAATCGTGACCACTAAGTAATCCATCAGACTTGCTTCCGCGGGGGGAGCCGCAAGACGGCTTCCCCCGTTGCGGTATTTGGTAATTTATAAGCTACGGAGATTTAGAGTACAGAGTTCAGAGTACAGATGATATAGTCATATGCTCTGGTTGAAACCCAAATTGAGAAGTCAAACTTTATCTGCACTCTGAACTCTGTACTCTGTACTCTCGTATCTTCCCGCAGGCAAGGAATATCAGTCATTTTTTCTACTTGAAGGGGTGTATGCGGATGAAAAACGCGAAGGCAGCGCAGAAGGAATTGCCCCGGCAGACCCGCGCGCCGCTGATGACGAAGCTGGCCCTGGCGCTGGTGTTTGCGCTGGGGGCCGTGATCATCGTGCTGGGCGTGTCGGGGCAGCGGGCGTACGATACCTCGGGGTTCAGCGCGGAATCGGCTTACGGCGCGATTTACGCCCTGGGCAAGGACGTAAACGCCGCCTGGGAAAAGCAATTGCAGCCCCAGCTTTCCGCCCTGCCCGCCGAACAAAAGGTGCAGGTGGACGAAGCGGCCCGGGCGCTCCTGGACGCCGCCTGGGAAAGCGCGAATCCCGGCGGAGCGGCGGAGGCGGAGAGCATCCTCGCTTCCACCCCGGAGGGAGAAAGGACGGCGCTTACCTATAAGCTGCTCTATTCCGCGTACCTGGTGAACGGCCCTAAGGTGAGCACGGCCCAGAAGAAGGAAATCGCCGCCCTGTCCGAAAAAGACCTGGCCGCGTTCCGGACGGCGATGCTGAACGGCATCGTGGATGAAAGCGCTGCCCTGCCCGCCGCCGCGGAAAAGGCGGCGGACCTGAAAGGCCAGGAGCGCCAGGCCGCGCTGATGCAGCTTTTGTTCACCAGCGACGGGGCCGCCGCCTCCACCGAATCCGTGAACACCCTGAAAAAGGGCGTGCGGGACAAGGTGAAGCAGCTGGACGCTTTCCGCATGATCGCCAAAGGCGAAGTCACCTGGCTGTGGCAGCTCATCGTGAGCAACAGCCGCACCGCCGTGCTGGTGGGCATCATCATTGCCCTGGACGCGCTGCTGCTGACGCTGCTCATGATGTGGGACAAGAGCTGGATTATCGACGTGAAGTGGATCATCATCCTTTTGATCGTGGACTTCCTGCTTTTGTTCCAGCTCATGCCGCTGGTGTATATGGTCATCAAAGCGTTCTTCCCGGAGGGAGATTTCTCCCTGGAGACGTTTAAGCGCCTCTATACCTACAATCTGAACCTGGACGCCCTGACCAATACCCTGATTGCGGCCTTCTGCACCATGATTCTGGGCACGCTGCTGGCCTTCCCGCTGGCCTGGCTGGTGGGCCGCACCAACCTGTACGGCAAAAAGTTTTTTCGCGCCCTGTTTGTGCTGACGTATATGGTGCCGCCGTATGTGGGCGCCATGGCCTGGCTGCGGCTGCTGAACCCCAACGTGGGTACCATCAACCAGTGGCTGCGGGTGCTGTTCCATCTGAGCGACGCGCCGGGGCCGCTGAACGTGTACACCCTGCCGGGCATGATCTGGGTGCTGACCAGCTTCTATTATCCTTATGCTTTCATCACCATCAGCCGTGCCATGGAGAAGATGGACCCCTCCCTGGAGGAAGCCAGCCGCATCAGCGGCGGCTCGCCTTTAAAGACGCTGTTCACCATCACCCTGCCTATGATGATGCCCTCGCTGATTGCCGGCGCGCTGCTGGTGTTCGTCAGCGCGGCCAGCTGCTACGGCATTCCCTCCATCATCGGCAGCCCGGGCCGGGTGCACACCGTCACCACCCGCATCGTGGAATACGTGTCCCTGGGCCAGCAGGGCTTAAACGACGCCACCGGCATGGCCGTGTTCCTGATGGTGATGGCGATTATTATCCTGTTCCTGTCCGACGTGGTGCTGGCGAAGAAGCAGTACATCACCGTGTCCGGCAAGTCGGTGCGGCCCGCCATCGTGGATTTGCGGAAGTGGCGCATTCCGCTGACGGTGATCGTGGGGATTTTCGCCGTGATCGTGATCTTCATTCCCTTCGCCACGATCTTTACCACCTCGTTTAAAATCGACGTGGGCAAGAGCATGTTCCAGGCGGAAAACTTCACCCTGACCAACTGGCAGACGGTGTTCGGCCGGGTGGAAACCATGAACTGCCTGAAAAATTCCCTGATCTTTGCCTCCGTCACCGCCACGGTGGGCATTGCGATCGCCTGCACCATGAGCTATCTCCTGCAACGCACCCGGGTGAAGGGCCGGAAGATTCCCGACTTCCTGATTACCCTGGGCTCCGGCACCCCCTCCGTGGTCATCGCCCTGGGCCTGATCATGACCATGCGCGGCAACTTCGGCATCAATATTTACAACACCGCTTATATCATCATCATCGCCTATCTCATCAAGTACCTGATGATGGGCATGCGCACGGTGGTTTCCGCCATGAGCCAGATTCACGTGTCCCTGGAGGAATGCAGCCAGATCGCGGGCGCGTCCTGGATCCGCACCATGTTCAAAATTACCGGGCCGCTGATTTTCCCCAGCATCGCCGCGGGCTGGTTCCTGATCTTCATTCCCAGCTTCTATGAGCTGTCCATGACCACCCTGCTCTATTCCAGCACCACGAAAACCATCGGCTTCCAGCTCTATGAATACTGGACCTTCACCAGCCAGCCCATGAGCTGCGCCATGGCTTTCGGCATCCTGCTGATCGTCGTAGCCCTGAACTTCCTCCTCAACCGCCTCACCAAGGGCGAATTCTCCATTTGATAAGGGGTGTTGACAGATGGCAACCGTTACGATTAAAAACGTCTCAAAAGCCTTTGGCGACAATGTGGTGCTGAAGGAATTCAACGAAACCTTTCAGGAAGGGGAATTCGTCACCCTGCTGGGGCCCTCCGGCTGCGGCAAAACCACCATGCTCCGCATCATCGCGGGCTTTGAAAAGCCCACGTCGGGCGAACTCTACATCGACGACCAGCTGGTGTCCGGCGGGAAAACCTTCGTGCCGCCGGAAAAGCGCTCCATCGGCATGGTGTTCCAGAGCTACGCCGTGTGGCCGCATATGAATGTGTTCGACAACGTGGCGTATCCCCTGACCATTCAAAGGGTGCCCAAGGCGAAAATCAAAGAACAGGTGGAAAAGGTGCTGGAAATCGTGCACCTGAGCCAGTACGCCCAACGCTTGCCCAACCAGCTCTCCGGCGGGCAGCAGCAGCGCGTGGCCCTGGCCCGCGCCCTGGTGGCAGCCCCCAAGCTGCTGCTGCTGGACGAGCCGCTTTCCAACCTGGACGCGAAGCTCCGGGAGTCCATGCGCTTTGAAATCAAGGATATTCAAAAGAAACTTGGCATTACCGTCGTTTACGTCACCCACGACCAGACCGAGGCCATGGCCATGAGCGACCGGATCTTCCTCATCAACCGGGGCGTGGTGCAGCAGTGCGGCACGCCGGAGCAGATTTACAATGAGCCCGCCAATCAGTTCGTGGCCGACTTCCTGGGGAAGGTGGACTTCTTCAAGGGCGAAGCGGCCAACGGGCGCATCGTGTTCCCCGGCATGAACGGCCAAAGCATCGCCTACGACGGCCCGCGGACCGGCAAGGTGGAGGTCGCTATCCGGCCCGAAAACATTTACTTCGCCCCTGACGGCGCGCTGGAGGGCGTGCTGGAATCCCAGTACTACCTGGGCGACGTGGACGACTGCCGCGTGAGAGTGGGGGAAACCCTGGTGCGCGTGATTGCCAACGGCTATGAGTACAAGGATTTGAAGGACGGCCAGAAGGTCAGGATGAACGTGCGCAGCTTCATGGTGTTCGAGGACAACGGGCTGCTGGAACAGATGCTCAAGATTCAGACCTGAGGAACAAGAATCATGCAGAACCGCATCAATCAATTGTATCTGAGCATGATGGAATTTGACCGGGGCCAGCCCGATCTGATCCAGCACTTCACCAAGGTGCACGCTTATGCCAAGCTGATTGCGGAATTGGAGGGCATCGACCCCCACACCCGGGAGGTGCTGGAAGCCGCGGCGCTGGTGCACGACATCGGCATCCCCGTCTGCAATCAGAAGTACGGCTCCCATCCCGGCCCCATGCAGGAAAAGGAAGGCCCGCCGCTGGCGCGGAAAATGCTGTCGGAGTTAGACTTCACAGAGGAAGAAATCAGCCGCGTCTGCGCGCTGGTGGGCGAGCATCACACGCTGTCGCCCATCGACGGCATCGACCACCAGATTTTGCTGGAAGCGGACTTCCTGGTGAACTGCTTCGCCCATGGCAACGGCAAAGAAAGCCTGCTCCACACCCTGAACACCGTGATCGCCACAAAATCCGGTAAAGAAATCTTTGCCCAAATGTTTGGCTTATACGATTCACAGCCTTGAGGTGAAGGACGAAAAACGAACAAGAGGAC